>NZ_JAGQCR010000052.1:0-15730 GCF_024346295.1 Cyanobium sp. BA20m-14 | reverse complement strand
AATCCAATCTGAAATGTCTTTGATTCGTGGCATTTACAAAATTATCAAGGCGCCAGTAGATCCATCCCCAAATAAGCAATGAATAAGGGAGAAAGAACAGCAATTGAGTAATAAGTGCAAACCTGGGAGATTCACGATCAAAGACGAGTAGATTAAGGCCTACCAATTGAATAAACATCCTCGCGACGATATATAGTCCAACAAGGTCTAAATACCTTCTTACCCAGTTTGGCCTGCCTTGATAGGCGGCCAGGCACACCAAAGGCACTAGGAATAAGGGTACTGTTACAAAGGATGCGGCAGTGAGAATAAAAGACTCAAATGAAACAAAGGCGGCAAGCACTCCTCCGTTGCTACCCAAGATTGACTTGGTGCCATTAATAAAAAATATGTCTTGAAAAAATAAAAGAAAAAACAAAACTAGAAAGAAAATATCCTCCCAGTGGCGAGACAAATAGGATCTAAAAGGGGAGGAATAATTGTGGTCTTTGTTCGTGCTGAAAAATTTAGTCATTGAACGACGACCTCCAACAGATCCTCAATCCCGCAATCCAGTACCGTAACAATCTTCCCTGCCAACTCCAAGGAAAGTGCTGATGCTGCTTTTGGGTCGTCAGCACTGCGACCCAATCTTGTGATTGTTGTCGCTGCCACGCCTGCCGCCACTGCCAACGAGTTCATCGTAACTGCCTTCTCACCCGCCTCAGCACGACGCAGATTTGCCTTGGCGATTGCTTTGGCAAGTGTGAAGCGTACTTGTTTTCCCATAAAGCACACAATTCTTCAATTGCCTTAGCAGGGTAAGGCAGTAACTCAACTCGCAAACATAGTATCTAATAAGAGACACTGAGGGTCATGCATCAAAGCCCAGCGCCGCCTGAAACAAGACAAATCCCGTAAAGACAACGATGCCAAAAGCACGGGAAGACCAAAGAGAACCCAAAAACTCCGCTTACACGACACTTCTGAAGCAAATATGAAGAGGATGGTCTCACAAGGGGGGTGGCAAAACTTATTGGTTCATCTCGCAATCTTCTGGGCGCGAAACGATAGGCATTCAGTTTTCTGTGCTGTGATTGCAGCGTTAAAGTTCAAAGAAATCCGCCCTGCCCGGCGTTGATTACTTACGCGCCCGCCTACCTAAGTGTCGCCGCGCACCCAGATGGTACGGCTTGCTGCACTTCAGGGTCGGTGCACGCTGCTGGGCGGACAGCGCTGACAGCTAGCGGCGCGATAGCTACCGAGCTCTGTCTGGAACACGCTTTCGAGCACGAAGATCTCCTCTCCGCCGGGATGGGCGGGTCGCTCAATGCTGCTGCATTGGCGGAGCGCACGAGCCAGGTGGCCTTAGCTACTCCATCGGTGATGGCGTCCCCGCCAGGGCGGCGATGATCGCCTACCTAATTGTCGCCGCGCATTCCGCGGACGAGTCAACGGCGATCTTCTTTTCAGTTACGATCTGGAAGACTCGATGGCGGTGGTGGACGGCCGTGCCTCGCTGCCGGAGGAATGCAGGCTCAGCCCACCTGAGAGCCGGAATGATCTCGCGGCACAATTCCACGAGTTGTTGAACACCTCCGCCTTTCTGGAGGCACTGCCACACCACCAGGTTGAACTGCATCGCCCGGAATCCAAGCCGTCGGGCCACCTGAACAGTTCCGCTGCCTCAAGCAGAGGCAGGCGCCTACAGCTTCCTCTGCCGATTCACTTGCAGGGAGAGCAGCTGGTTATCGCTTGATCGTCCCAGTAGAAATGTGTCGTTCAGTCGGGTGATGCCACACCTCAGCCCAATCGGCATGGTGGTGTCCGTCTACGGCAGGGAGATAGAATTAACAAATTATTGTCAGGTTCGGCCATGGGCTCAGCACCGAAAAAGCCCGAAATCGGTGCCTTTGGCTTCGGGGAGGGATCAACCCCGGATGGAACTGGCGATGATCAAGGTAGTGGTGCGATCGAATGCGTTGAGCCGAAGGATGCATGGTTATTGCAGCGCACCTATTGCCTCAGTGGCAACAGGCTGCTGAGGACGAGTAGCGACGGTTCGATCCCCTCAACAACCTGCGCCCGCCAAGTCTACCGTCCTCGATCAGCCCAGGAGATCGCCGAACTGGTCAGATCGATACCAGCGACTATCGCCATTGCCTGCGTGGGCGGAGGACACGAAACATCGAACGCAGCAATGTTCGCCAGTAGCGAAGCGATCGTTCTGGATCTGGTACACCTGAAGTCTATCGCGTTTCACCAGGAGGGCGAAAGTTCATTGGTCACGGTTGAAGCCGGTGTGGTTTTTCGTGAGCTTGTCGAGGCCGTGAAGGGCCGTCAAGCCGCCTTGCCGGTGGGAACCGGTCCGGATGTCGGAGTTGTGGGCTATATCGTCAACGGTGGATTGAGTGGCTACTTCTCGCGGCGTCTCGGCTTGCTCGGACAGCGGGTAGTCCGCCTGACCATGGTTACGGCAGAGGGTGACATCCGGGTGCTCACTCCTGAGGACGACCTGTTTATAGCGATGTTGGGAGCCGGTAGTGCTCTTGGCATCGTGGTCGACGTCACGATTATGATGGGCCCCGCGAGCATACTGCAGAGCGCTGAGCAACGGGTTGTTGCTTACGAAACCCGGGAGCAGGCGGTGGCCTTTGCACGCGGCGCACTCCGCATCCAGAGAGACTCCGCGCTTCCCAACGACTCCGTCTCGATGGAGTTGGTGGTCACTGGGACCAAGGCTTTAGTGGTTACAGTTGTATTTTATGACGCCTTTAAAGGAAGCACCGCAGAGTTTGTGAAGCCGCTGGAGGCTCTCGCGGCCAGCTTGAATCTTTCGATAGTCTTGAAATCGCACTGGAGCACGTGGTACGAAGCGGCGACCGCCCTATGGCCGGTCATCGCCGAAATGAAAGGCAGTCCGCTAGGCATGCTTCAACACTCCATGGGAACCAATGGTCCGCCTACCGATGCTGTCCTTGACTTCATCTGCGACACCGTCGTTGCCGAAGCGCCTCTGGATCAGGCCCAGTTTTCGATCGTGGAAATTCGGACGCTGGGAGGCGCTGTTCTCTCACAGAGCGAGATTCCCACCGGCAACTGCCATCACCAGTTCTTTGTCGATCTCATCACCCTCTACGACGCCAAAGCCAAGACGGTGGCAGAACGCCAGGAGATTGCCACCCTCACCCAGCGGGTCATGGAGAAGGCGCAGCACGTCGATGGCCTTTCGCTCGACTTCAGCGGCACTCACTCCCAGCCCGACGACGTCAACTCCTCGGTGACAGCATCCGGGATTTTTGGCACGGAAGCCATGGCGGACAGCATCAGGGGCCTCAAGAAGATTGTTGACCCGACCAATCGTTTCCGGTTCCACCCGTTTGCGAAAATCCTCGGCTGAGTTGCGGCCCTTTGGATCTCAGAGGTGTCACGGCTTGCTCTGAGGAGCCCTCACCCCTGAGAAGCGCCAGAGGCCTGCACGGCTCAATGGGCGCCATCGAGTTCTGCAGCAGTCTGCGGCTCACGCTTGTGGAGGCCCCTAGAACTCATTTATCCCCTTGGCAAGCCATCCTGAGCCGGAACGACCGTTGAGTGCCGGCTCAGGGTTGATCCGGCTTGGACTAAGGCTGATGCGCTGAGTTTGGATCAGGTGGAGCGGGTCTGGTATCGGAGCTGTACAGACAGCTCTGTCTGGCGGTGGTGCGAATGAAACCCACGGCGCTCGGACCGCAGAGCCTGATGACCTCGCCGGCGCGGGCCAGCCCGAATCCGCAGAGACGAAGAAGGACCACCAACATGCCGATCGGGTTGGCCGCTCTGAACAGCCCCTGGAAGCCGGGGAGATAGATCCAGTCCATTCCCAGGCCGGTGAGTACCTGAATCGCCAGGGCCGTGAGCCCCAGAGGCTCAAAAACCTCCTCGAAGGCGCGGACCTGGGCAGCGCTCTGTGCTCGCAAGGCCCTGGGGAACAACCCCAGATCCAGCACCAAATGCCCGCCAGTCCACACCGTGGCGGCCAGGGCATGAACAATCACCAGCAGCGGAAAAACAGGCAGAGCAGCTCCTTTGCAGGTGATCGTTGATCTATGCGACGCTGCGGCCTACGCCATGGATCTCGATGGCAACTACACCTACGCCAATGCGGCGGTGCAGCGCATCTTTGGTGCCGACCTTGCTGGGATCATTGACAAGGATGACAGCCACTTCTTCGACCTCGAGAAATCGAACGTCTTGCGTGAGAACGATGTCGAGGTGATCGCCCACGGCACCTCAGTCGCGCGCGAGTAGCGCGACATCATCAAGGAGAGCGGTGAGGAGCAGGAGTATTCACCATCAAGAGCCCTCTGCGCGACCCATCCGGCACGATCGTGGGCATGTGCGGACTATCGATCGACATCACCAATCGGGACTAGCTAGCTACCTCTGGCCCCTAAAAGCGATCGGTGTGGTGATGCACCACCCGCCAGTGGCCCAATTCCTTGCGGAAGATCGTGGTGGCGCGAATGTCGCTCTTGATCGCTTCGCCGGCCTTGGTCATACCGCAGGTCCGCTCCATGCAGACCAGATATCCCATCTCAGCGGATTCCACGAATTGGTGATCATCAACCTCCAGAGTCCCCTCAAATCCCATGGCAGACTCCCGGGCGAATTCCTCCATCACGGCGGTACGCCCGGTGTAAGTGGCACCCATGGGCCCCAGGTGGCTGATGTCGTCGGCTTCAGACCAGATGGCTTCAAAGGCAGAGATATCTCCCGCCAGCAACTTGTTCCCGGCTGCATAGAAAGCGTCAGCTGCAGCTTGCAGGGTGGTGGTCATGGGTTGAGCCTGCGTTGGCTGCTGGTTTCAGCAGGATGGTAGCCAAGCGCCTACATTTGCATACTTCATTTCGGATTCGGCCAAGGCCTCTCCATCCAACGTGGCCGTTTTGCCAACCTCCACTGCGGCAGCCTTATTCGAGGCTCACATGCAAGCGGAGCCCAATTCCGATCTCGCCGGCACCATGGTCACCATGGTCGACGCCCCCCACCTGCTCAAACTCGCCTCAGGCACGGGCGGCCAGGGGGCAGACGGCGTGGCCACGTTCTATGCCACCCAACTTATTGACCAGTTTTTTCCGCCTGATGTGGAGTTCATCTCCACCTAGCGCACGGTGGATGGAGAGCGGCTGGTAGATGAACTAGTGATCCGCTTCAGCCACACTTAGACAATCGGACACCTACTGCCCGGCGTGGCGGCTACAGGTCGGGCTGTGGAGATGGCCCTGGGTGGGATCGTGGGAGTGCGTGACGGCAAGGTGGCCTACGAGCACATCTATTGGGATCAGGCGGGTCTGCTGGCCCAATTGGTCCTGCTGGATCCAGAAGGCCTGCCGATCGTCACAGACACCGCCCGGGGACTGCTCGCCTACACCGGCAAAGATTGAACAAGTCTCTACGGAAGAACTATCTTACCCGGTCGATCAGGACTCTGAGAGCGAGGATTGATGAGCGGCCCCTGGTGCAGTTGCCCGCTGTAGTCAGGCGGTCCCACGCAGCCATGGTCGGAGCTCAGTGGTGGTGGCCGGAAGGGCGGCCGTAGCAATGGGGCGAAACGAAATCAAGCCAGATGGCAACACTCGGGAGAGGTAGAGCTGCTGATGGTGTCGCCCGGGCCGGTGGACTTATATACAGCTGTTGCGCTCTGGCCCTGCTGAGGTCACGCCCGCCAATTAGTGGTGCTCCCCCGGCTCCCCGTAGAGGGTGCAGCCGCAGGCATCGACCACCGCAGCCAGGGTGTCGCGCAGGGCATCTGCCAGCTCGACCACCAGCTACTGGCTAAGCCTGTTGCCGGCGTCGGTGTGACCGGAGGGCCTGCAACGTTGGCTGGTGTGCTTCTGGTCGGCGGCGATCACGGTGCGGCCGCACTCCTGGGTCCTGACCTCCAAAATCGTACGGGGCTTTCCCAGGCCGGAATTAGAATTCAGTTGTTCATCCTACCTTTGGCAGCGACCTGATTCTGCAGGAAGGTGCCTGAACCGTCCTCTGCTGGCTTTGGGGCGGGCGGCTAACCCCTTGGGACCATCGACCTCGAGGCCCTCTATGCCCTTGGCCTCGTCCTCGGTCATGCGCGCCCGCAATTCCAGCGTGGTTCGGTCCCCCCCGGGGACGCGGCGTTGATGCCGTGGCAATCGTTGGCTTGCGCTTGATCACTGCGTTGTCTGGTCATCCGAGGACGCCGTGCGCCTGGGTTACCGCACGCGTGTACTTCTGCCAGGTTGCCGTGCCATTAGCCGAGGGGGATCGCTGGAGCGCGCTTTAGCTTCAATGCGCCAGGCCGGTGTGGCCCTGGAAACCAGCGGGGAACTGGGTTGAGCGCCCTCCCGGGGATGGTGACAGTCAGCGTGCAAATAATTGGGCTAAAATTTATGAGATGGGCATAATGCAGCGGCCAATCTTTCCGCCTTCTTACCATGATGCAGCCAAATTACTTGCACATGGATTAAACTCGGCGCCCCCGCATCGCTGCTAGCGGGCAGCTGGTTCACCCTTAAAGAATCCGTGGCATCTGTTCTGGCGAAGGCGATCTCAGGGGATTAACTCATGTCCCTTGAAGAGCGCATCACCCATGGGGCGCCTTCTAAATGCTCTGTTGCTGAGATCCGCACTAAGGCCGCATCGAACTGGGACAAGCGCACAAACGAGTGGCTGGGGCTCTGGCGTGTGTAGGTGCGGACGCTCAGCGCTGCCGGGAGATGGACGCTTGTGCGGGGCCGGGATAACCAATCGGCTCCACATGTCCCATCCAGTCTATCGCGGAACTGTGCAGGTCGTAATAGCCCGCTACCACCGCCAAATGACCAGCGCGCACCCGATCGGTCAGCAGCACGCTGGAGTGCACCAGAATGGCGGCGGCGCTGAGTGTGTGGCGCCGGCAGGATTCTTCCAGGGAGAGGTGCTCGCCATACTGCAACAGCTCCATGCGCAGCTGGCCCACCACCTGGGAAAGGCTGGGCGTGAGCAGCAATTGAGGGTTAAGGGCGGCAGATACGGCGCCACAGGCCTCATGCCCCAGCACCACAACCAGCGATACATCTAGATGGCCCACCGCATATTCGAGGGAGGCGATCGCTGCAGTGGTACTCATCGTGCCGGCATTGCGCACCACAAACAGGTCGCCGAAACCTGAGTCAAAGAGCAGCTCCACCGGCACCCGCGAATCGGCGCAGCCGAGCACTGCCGCTAGGGGATGCTGCCCTTCCACCACAGCCCGCATGCGTTCTCTAGTGGTGTGAGGATGTATGGAGTGGCCATCTAGAAAACGTTCGTGGCCCTCCTTTAGCCAGCGCAGCACGGCGTCCGGTCGGACCAGGGGGGATGGGTCCTGATCTGGGAGCTGGTTTGGTTCAGGGGGAGCGCTTGATTCGGCCATGGAGAGCAACAAAACCAAGTGGCACTTTGAGTTCTTCCTAAATCGCACCCCCACAGTCTGCGCAGATGTTCAATACGAACAGCTCGTGTTAACTGACATGGGAAGCGCCAACAGCTTCTGGGGGTCCGAACATATGTTATCCATCCTGAGCCCATCAGCAGATCGCCTGTACCCAGGGGCGTTTAGCTCAGACAGTCGGTTGGGTTCCCCTTGCGCTGGTGTCTTCTTCGATTCGGTAATATTCTCGATCGTCCGAGCAGCAGAGATCGGCGTAGTAGCGTTCGAGTTCCTGATGGGCCTCGTTGTAGCTGGCGTATAGCCGCTTGGTGATGGCATCGCTGACGCCGTCATCGCGTCGTATCCGGTATTTGGTCATGGATCAGTAGTAACGGCTGGGGGATTTCCCCGGGTGATCGATATGCCGCAGCAGCACACCCGAGCACGTGAATTGATTCATGTTTGTAGTGAAGCTTGCTTCAAACTAATCCACCAGGCGCCTTTCACGGCGTGCAGGGTCCTTTGGCACTGATCACCACTTCATCGCCCAGCTTCACGGCCGAGAGTAGGCCCTGGAGTGCGGGCTCGGCTACGTTCACGCAGCCACCGGTCACCTTTTGGCCGATGCGTTTGTCGTTATTGCTGCCGTGGATGGCGAAGCTGTACCAGCGGAATTTTCCTTCGTAAGTGTTGAAGGCGAACGGCTGCTTGACGCTGCCCACCGGCGCCAGGCTCACGTAGCCGCTGCCGTATTCCCGAGTTTCACCATCGCCGTCAAAGTCGATGGCGTTCATGTTGCGGAAGAGAGTTCGGCGCAGTTCAGCTTCGCTCTTGCCTGATTGGACGGCCAGCGCCGGCTCCATCTCGAAGCGATCGTGGCTGAAGATCCCATTTACCCGGAAGCGCCCCAGCGGCGTGTAGCCCTCCTCGAAGCGGCTGCCGGCGCAGGTGATGCCGTTCCGGCCGAAACCCACCTTGAAGACTTTGCGCTGCTGGCCGCGGGTAAGAATTCCATAGCTCCTGGACGGCGCCTTCTGGTCGAGCTCGATCCGGATCGGTCCCGTTACTGCGGATGCGTTCTCACGGGAGGGGTTGCCGCCGCAGCCCGCCAAAGCTAGGCAGAACCCCGCAAGGGCCAGCGATGGAAGACGGTTCATGGCGGCAAGTTGCTCGCACCCCATGTTGCCGCGCCCCCAGGGTCTACCAGCCGTTGATCGCCTGACGGCGCAGCTGGCTCACCACCCCATCTCGTTTCAGCCGGCCGAGGGCCACGTTGATCCGGCTGACACTTGCGTTGTTCAGTGTGGGGGACAAGGCAAAAGCCTGGCTCTGAGGATTGAGGTCGCGTAGGGCCAGGCCGAAGCGCTTGTCGGAGATCTGTTGCAGCAGGAAATCAAGTTGGATGTCATCGGCCATCACCGCATCTACTGTGCCAGCTGCCAGCAGGGAATCGGCATCCGGCACCCGCATCAACTTGCGTAACTGGATCGGCGGCTGCAGGCCGCTGCCATTCAGGCCTCGCAGCAGCTCTTCGCTGACACTGCCGGGACGCACGGCCACCCGTTGACCCGCCAGATCGTTGAGGCTGCGCACCGAGCGGCTGGCCAGGTCCTGATTGCCACGCACCACGTTGATTGTCACGTAGCTCACCAGCAGGGACGCGCTGACGATCCGCACCAGGTAAGCCAGAAAAACCAGGGAGTGACCCCGGGCTGTCACCACCACCGTGTTGGTGCCTGGCCCGGTTGCCAGCACCTGAAAGATCAGGGCAAAGCCGCGGCGACGACCCACTTCCCAGGCTGCCGGTTTGCTGCCGGAGCGCTCCACCCGCCATACCGCCACGCTCAGCAGGCCGATAAGGCCCACATAGGCCAGTAGCAGGCGAATCAGGTCGGGGCCCAGCAGCGACTGCAGGAGCGATACCCCGAGGTCCAGCCGGGAGCGAAGGGTCATCACCCCCAGTCCAGTCTCCTGGAACGGCAGGGAGAAACGGTTGCTCCCCAGCCGTTCCGGTGAGACGGTGATGCAGCCGATGGCTACATCCAGTTCACCGCGGCGGGTGGCCTCCAGCAGGCTGGCGGGGTTCTCCCGTGCCACCAGCACGTAGGGCAGCCGCTCCTGGTCGGCGATGCGTTGCCACAGCTCCACGGCCATCCCGCTCCAGCTGCCCTGTTTGCGGAACGAGCAGGGCTGGGAGCCATCCGCCACCCCCACACGAAGCACCGCAGCGGCCTGCAGCGGCGTGGTCGCCAGGAGCAGACCGATCGCCAGGGCCCGCAGCAACGGTATTGGCAACTGGGATACGGATCTATGCACCAATCCTGGCAGGGTGGAGCGCCAGCTCACTAGCTCCCTCAACCCACGAAGCGCCCGTAGAGCCAGCGCACGAAGCCACCCAGTAGCGGTACTGGCCCGAAGGTGGGGCCGACGAAATCGAAGTAGTCGCGGTGGTCGCAGATCCTGCCCTCGCCGTTGAACAGCAGCCGTGTGGCGCCCGGATACACAAACTCGATTCCCTTGATCTTCAGCCCCATCTCCCACTCCACGAAGGCGCTGTTGCCTTCGATCGCGATGGCGCCGGGGGTGAGATAGGTGTCGTCACAGCGCTTGAGCAGGCCCTCCTGGGCGGCGATGTAGGCCGCGATGCCCTCGCGCTCCTGGGTGGGATCGCTGAAGTGCACATCCTCGGCGTAGAGCTCCCGCCACTGGGCCTCGCTCGGCCCGGGGGCGCCGTAGGGCTTGCTGAACAGGGCACGCAACTGGGCAGTGTCCACCACTGGGGCTATTGGGGGGTCAGGCTCAGGATGGCACTCTCGCCTGGGGGCTGGCCTCTAGAGAAGAAGTGGTGTTTGGATTGGTCAGCAGGGCAACGCCATGAGAATCGCTATCAGTGGATCCCACAGCCTAGGTAAATCTACGCTGGTGCGGGATTTTCAGGCTGCACACCCAGACTTTCAGCTGTTTGATGAGCCCTACCGGGAGCTCTTCGCCCGCCAGGAGCGCATCCACTTCGGCGAGCGGGCCAGCCAGCGCTGCAACCGCTTGATGACTCAGCACGCCATTGATCGCATCAACCAGGCACGGCTGCAGATGCCCGAGACCCGGGTGATCTGCGACCGAAGCTGCCTGGACTTCATCCCCTACTCCCTCTACGCCCGCGCCATGGGTAGCAACGAGGGGCTACCCAGAGATGAACGTCTCCGCACGGTGGAGGTGCGTCCAGACATGCAGGAGAAAAACGATTTGCCCTTTCCTTCGGACATCAATGCCGCCTTCATCGAGCAGCTGTGGTCCATGATCCTCGAGAGTCAGGCCCTGGCCAGTTACGACCTGATCGCCTTCCTGCCCCTCACGGGCGAGCCAGGCATCGACCCCTGCCTGGAGAACGACGGCATCCGTTCCGTGGAAGGGGCCTATCGCGCCTGGGTTGATGCCGCCTTCAAGCAGCTCTATCGCCATGACCTGCCCGCTCGCTGTCCCCAGGCCTGCGGGGTAATCGAAATCAGCGGTGGCAGGCCTGAGCGGGTCAAATCGCTGGAAGAGGCGATCGGGCTGGTCTGAATCTGACAACAATGAATGTGCCAGCCCTACCAGGGCAGCACCTCGCCATTGGAGTGCCAGAACGTGCCGCTGGTCTCCAGGGTGAGGGCGTCAATGCGGGCTAGCAGACCTGTCACGGCCTGCTCGGGGCTGATGCCCTGGGGGTTGAAGTTGATCATCCGGGTACGCACCAGGCCCGGATGCAGTATTGCCACGGCAATGCCCCGGGGGCGCAGGTCGATCGCCAGCGATTTACCCGCCATGTTCAGCGCCACCTTCGACATGCGGTAGCCGTAGGAACCGCCGGAGCCGTTGTCGTCGATTGAGCCCATACGGCTGGTCATCAGTGCCAGCTTCGAGCCGCTGGCCAGATTCGGCAGCAGGGCGCGAACCAGGCGTAGGGGTGCCAGAGCGTTCACTTCAAACTGGCGCCGCAGGCTGTCGGGGTCGAGCTCCTCCAGCGAGGAGCGCTCGAGGATGCCCGCATTGAGGATCAGCCCAGCCAGCACCAGCCCATCGAGCCGCTGCACCAGTTCAGCGATGGCGGCTTCAGCAGTGAGATCGATCCCCGCCTCGATGCGCACCCCCAGGGCCTCTAGCTCCGGAGAGGCCGTGCGGCATACCGCTATCACCTGCTCACCCCGGGCCTGCAGCTGGCTGCAGTACTCCAGGCCGATGCCGCGGTTGGTGCCGGTTACCAGATAGGTCGCCATCAGTGGCCAGAACGCAGATATCCCCATGCTGACGCCAAGGCCAGAGCCAAAGACGGCCAGAACAGCCACCAGCCGACCAGTTGGGTCCAGCCGGCCCCTGCCCAGGGCCAGAGCAGCAGCAGCAAGCTGGTGAACTGCAGCACAGTTTTCGCCTTGCCGCTCCAGGAGGCGGGCCCGCCGCTGGTTTCGGCGGCGCGCCAGCCAGAGATCAGCAGTTCCCGGGCCAGCAGAAGCCAGATCGCCCAGAGGGGCACCATCCCCTTGGCTCCGAGCCAAAGCAGGGGCGCCGCGATCAAAATTTTGTCGGTGAGGGGGTCGAGACGGGCACCCCACACAGAGCCGCCGCCCGCCCGCCTGGCCAGCACCCCATCGACCCAGTCGCTCAAGCCGCCCAGCAGCAGCAGCAGCCAGGCCAGGGTGAGCTGGCCACTAGTCAAAGCCAGGATCAGTGGCAGGCCCAGGGCGGCCCGGCCCAGGGTGAGGCCATCGGCCAGTTGGCGGGTTCTAGATGGTCTGCTGCCTTTGTTTGTCATGCCCGCCGAGCTCGACCCCAGAATGGCTCCAGTCTTGTCTCTTCGCCCGTGGTGCAACAGCTGGTTTCTGCCGTGATGTCGGCCCCGGTGCTGAGCGTTGGCGCCGACAGCCCCCTGCAGGAGGCCGTGCAACTTATGAGTGAGCACCACATCAGCGGTCTGCCCGTGCTGGATCCAGCCGGGGCGCTGGTCGGCGAACTCACCGAACAGGACCTGATGGTGCGCGAAAGCGGCTTCCACAGCGGCCCCTACGTGATGCTGCTCGATGCGGTGATCTACTTGCGCAATCCGCTCAACTGGGACAAGGAGGTGCACCAGGTCTTGGGCAGCACCGTCGCTGAGGTGATGAATGCCAAGGTGCACACCTGCAGTGCCGACCTGCCCCTACCGGATGCGGCCAAGCTGCTGCACGAGCGCAGCACCCAGCGCCTGTTTGTGATTGATTCAGCCAAAAAGCCGGTGGGCGTAATCACGCGGGGCGATGTGGTGCGGGCCCTGGCGGCGGCAGGCTGATCAGCAAGCGCCCTGCCACCTGCCGCTGGCAACCAGGGGAGAGTGGCGAACCTGGCGTGCCCGGCCCAGATAGACCCAGGCGAAGGGCCCTTGCCATAGCTCGAGCCAGTAGCGCTGGAACAGCCGGGGAGCCCCCTCGAATCGGTCCAGTCGCTCGAGCATCGGGGCGCTCACCCGGTAGAGCTCCCCGTGGAGAAGGGCCGTCTCCCCGGGGCTGGCGACCGCCATCGGGAACGGCCCCAGGTCAAATAGCTGTAAACCGGCCAGTTGGGCTTCGCCAAGCCAGGCTGCACCGTCAAGCCAGGCGTGGCTGGCCTGTTGGCGCTTAAGGCTGCCATAGACGAACACCCTGGTCGTCCCAGCCCCGTCAGTGATAATTGGCTTGTGTGCCCAGCCCTGATCCATGACTATCGCTTTGTTGGTCGCTCTGGCCGGTTCCTTGGTGCTGATGGCTGTGATCGTCAAGCGCCTGGAGCAGGCCTGAAACCTGAACCGACTTGCCCGAGCTCCGCTTAGCCGCGTACATGGCGTTGTCTGCGGCTGATAGAAGCTGCTCGCGGCTCTCACCGTGGTCTGGGTAACGGGCTATGCCCACGCTGGCCGAGATGTTGATCGCCCGGTTAAGCTCCAGATAGGGGAGGCGACTTGAATCGACCAGCTTCCTGGCCATGGCCTCCAATTCGGCGCAATTGCCTGCCTCCGGCACCAGCACCACAAATTCATCGCCACCCTGACGACAGAGCAGGTCGCCGTCGCGGATCACCTTGCTGAAGCGTTCGGCGACGATCTCGAGCACCTGGTCACCAACCTTGTGGCCAAATTTGTCATTAACCAACTTGAACCCATCCAGGTCGAGATAGAGCAGGCCCAGGGCGTGGCCGTGGCGCTTTGCTAGGGCCAGGTGGCGCTCCAATTGCTCCATCAACATTGAGCGATTTGCAAGGCCAGTGAGGGTGTCGTGCATGGCCATGTAGCGCATGGACTGTTCGGCCTGATGGCGCTCGGTGACGTCCTGATACATCCCCACGAAGTAACGGGGTTGAAGCTTTTCATCTCGCACGGTTGTGATGCTGAGGTGATGACAGCGAATTTCCCCATTGCGCAACTTGTTCCACAAGTCCCCTTCCCAGTAGCTCTTTTGGTTGAGATCTTTGCGCATCTGTTCGTAAAAAGCTGCATCATGCCTGCCGGATTTGAGCAGGTTGGTGCGTTGTCCTTTGATTTCTGAGAGGCGAAAGCCGGTGAGTTGGCTAAAGCTGTTGTTTGCCATCAGAATCTGGCCGTCTGGATTTGTTACAACAATTCCCTGGCTACTCTCTTCAAACACCGTGCTGGCAAGAGCCCGCTCCTGGCTGGCGGCCTCACTGATTACCAAAGCTTGCCGGGTGGCCAGATGGTTGGCCACCAATATGTGGGTGACGAGGGCTGCAACGATGCTGGTGCTACCCCCGAGGAGCAGGTTTATCCAATAGGCACTGGTGATTCCATTTGGCCCCACCAGCCGCGGTGAAAGCTGAACACCGACCAACCAGGTGCGGCCACCTATGTGGAGCGGCTCATAGGAAGGATGGCTGAGTTGCTGGCGGGGGACCAGCTTGAGGTTGTCGTAGAGCAGTTGACTGGCAAAGGGCCGGTCGCCATCGAAAACCAGCACACCGGTGCCAGCCATATCGGTATTATCAATGCTCGCGATTGAACTGTTCACCAAATCGTTCATACGCAGTGGCGAGTAAGCCCAACCCAGCAGCTTACGGGTACTGGCTCCTGGCAAAAGACCCCGATCGGCGTAAACGGACAAATAGATCAGTACTCCCCGCTGCATATCCTCCTGGGTTTCCTGCACCAATTTCACCTTGCCGCTGAGGCTGGCGGCACCCGTCTGCCAGGCCGCCTGCATGGCCTGTCGCCGAATTGGCACGCTGTACATGTCAAAGCCGAAGGCCCGCTGATTACGCCAGTCGAAAGGCTCGAGGAATTCGATTGAGCTATAGAGAGCCCTTGGCCCTGGGGGCCGGACGCTGAAGTTGGCAAATCCTTCTGAGCGGATACGTTGCTCATAATCCTCCAGCAGGGGAGCCGGAATCAAGCGGGCAAAGCCAACCCCTTGTACACCTTTGAGCTGGCCAGTGTTGAGAGCTACGGATTGATAATAGGTTGCAAAATTATCACGGTTAACTTCAACTGAAGAGTTAAACAGACCCACGACCCCAGCCAGCATGGAGATATTGATCTCCATGCTGGCTGCGCAGGGCATCGCTGACGTTATCGAGCAGGGTACTTTCAATACGCAGGTGTTCCTGCTCCCCAAAGCGCCTGGTCTGCTCGCTCACTGCCACGGTGCCGGCCAGCCCAATCGTCAACACAACCCAAGGCAGCAGGGCAATGGTGCGTTGCCTGCCCCAGGAGTTGATTAGCCCCCCTATCAGTACTCGGGGAGTACCTCTCACATCAGGTCATCTAAAATCAAACATATTCTAGGCTGATACCAGCATCTGCTGGGGAATAGGCTCGGCGAGCACGGGGCGGCAGGGGGTGTACTACTGTGTATGGGTAGTGGGCAGTCGAGGGGCGATAGACAAAAAGCAACACCACTGAAGCTAGCTTTTTGGTCCCCACGCAGGTTATAAGCAATGGTGCTTCAAGTTAGTAGAACACATATCCAAATCAAGCCTGATCCTGCCCGGGTTTTTTTCAGGCCATTTGAGTCCAGTAGCAAGGAACGTAGTCAAAGGATTGTGGCCCGAGTAACGGCCATGTCCCGCTCAGAGGCAGAGCAAGAAGCTGCCATCATGCTGGAGCGATTTGAGGGTCGCCATGAAAAGCTCCAGGCATTTCTGCTGAGTCGTTTCGAGCATGTACGCGAACATCTGATCACGGATCAGCCACTTAATCGCTGCGAACGCTTGCTGATTGGTGCCTATTTCACGCTGGAATATTCGCTGGAAGCGGCTGCGCTCTTCAACCCATCAATCGTGCCCCACCCGGATCAGTCTGGGCTGGAGTCAGGCTGCCTGCGCTTTGTGCTCAGTCTGAGGGCTACGGGCGAG
>NZ_JAGQCR010000051.1:0-15763 GCF_024346295.1 Cyanobium sp. BA20m-14 | reverse complement strand
CTCCAGAAGCCAGAGGCGTGCGCGGTCGCTGAGATCTTCCCCCAGCAGGGTCAGCGCTGCATAGACCAGCACCAGAGCTAGCAGCTCGTCGCCGGCAAACGAACTGAGGGCCTCCAGCAGTTGGCTGCCCAGGCCCGTGGCCCCCACCAGACCCACCACCACCGATTCGCGCAGGATCACATCGCTCCGGTAGGCGCCATAGGCCAGGTAGGGGCGGGCCAGAGAGCTGAAGCGCCCGTAGAGCAAGGCCAGCCGGGGCCCTGCCCCCGCCGCCAGCATGGCCTGCTGCTGGGGGGCTCCGCTGGTTTCGGCCGCCTCCATTAAGAGTCGGCCCAGAATGCCGAGGTTGTGGAACCCCAGGGCCAGGGCGCCGGTGACCAGCCCGGGCTGCAGAACAAACAACAGCAGCAGGGCCGTCAGTGGCGGCGGCCAGAGCCGCCCCAGGGCCCAGAGCCCTTGCACCAAAGCCAGCAGGGGCCTACAGGGCTGCACGACCAGCAGCATCAATGGCGCAAGACCCACCGCCAGGGCTGCGGCCAGCAGGGTGAGCAGCAGGGTGCTGCCAACCAGGCTCGCCCAGGGCAAGGCCAGCATCGCGCCCCAGTCGGCCGGGCCCAGGGGAGGCAGGCCCTGCCAGCGCAGTAGGCCGGCGGGTTCGATCCCAAGCTGCCAGG
Source organism: Cyanobium sp. BA20m-14 (assembly GCF_024346295.1). NCBI lineage: Bacteria > Bacillati > Cyanobacteriota > Cyanophyceae > Synechococcales > Prochlorococcaceae > Cyanobium > Cyanobium sp. BA20m-14. The sequence continues at coordinate 15,089 of NZ_JAGQCR010000051.1, read as the reverse complement.
CCACCAGGCCCAGCGATGGCAGCAGCACCAGGGATGCCACCAGGATCTCCCGGCCCTGCCGGCCCACGCCCCGCTGGTCGAGTCCCAGCCGCACCGGCATGGCCCAGCGGCGCCGCAGCCAGCCCACCAGTGCCTCCAGCAGAAGCATCACCGCCAACAGGAGCCACAGGCCGGTCCAGAGTTCCCTGAAGGCCAGCGACTGCAGCGTCAGGCGCAGTTCGGTGCCCAGGCCCCCCAGACCGAATACCCCCAGCATGGTGGCGCTGCGCAGGGCACATTCGAGCCGGTAACCGCTGTAGCTGATCACCTGGGGCAGCAGCGGTGGCCCCAGGGCGGTAACCAGGGCTGCCGGTCCGGCTACGCCGCCACAGCGCAGGGCCTCCAGGTTGGCGGTTGGCAGGGCGTCGAGCAGGTCGCTCACCACTCGGGCCACAAGGGCCCCGAAGGGAATGGCGATCGCCACCACCGCCACCACCGGCTGCAGCCCGACCACCTGCAGCAGTAGCAGTCCCCAGAGCAGTTCATGAATGGAGCGGGGCAGGGCCAGCAGGCGACGGATCCAGCTGGCTGGAGCGGCGCTGCCCCAGCAGTTGAGCCACACCACCCGGGAGCTGGCGATGCCGAGCACCAGGCCCAGGGCCAGGCTGGCGGCCCAGCCCAGCAGGGCGATGCCCGCCGTAACGCCCAGGCCCCCCAGCACCGATCCCAGCACCAGCGGGTCCAGGGATGGTTGCAGGGCGGCGGCGGCGAACTGGCCCACCAGCTCCCAGCCGCCGCCATGGCTGATCCCGGGCAGCAGGGCCAGCAGCGGCAGGAGCACCAGGGCGGGTAGCAGGACCCACAGCGGCGCCGCGGGCCTCATGGCCTTTCGACACCGGCGTAGAGCGCCTTGAGCTGGCTTGTCTCGAGACTGGAGCCGGGCTGGTCGAATACCAGCTGGCCGGCCCGCAGCCCCACGACCCGGTCGAAGCCGGCCAGTAGGTCGGGGCGGTGCAGGCTGAGCAGCAGGGCCCTTGGCGGGCTCGTCAGCTCCAGCAGCAGGGCCAGTAGATCGGCAGCCAGGCGTGGATCCAGGCTGGCCAGGGGTTCATCGGCGAGCAGCAGCAAGGGGTCTTGCCGTAGCAGCCTGGCCAGGGCCACCCGTTGGCGCTGGCCCCCAGAGAGGGCCGAGACGGGTTGGTTAAGCAGGGCCGGATCGAGATCGAGCCGTTTCAGCACCGCCGCGCAGGCTGCGGTTTCCAGCGGCAGTAACAGGTTGAGCAGGGCCCGCGGCCAGCCCCATACCGCCAGCCGGGCGGCGTTGAGGTTTTGCTGCACCGTGAGCTCCTCGATCAGGCGCAGGTCCTGCCAGAGGGTGCCGATGCGGGCCTGCTGACGCCGCCGGCTGCGGACTGTCAGGCCCCGGGGCTCCCCCTGCCACCGCACGCTGCCCTGGTCGGGGGCCAGCAGACCATTGGCCACCGCCAGCAGGGTGCTCTTGCCGGCGCCGCTCGGGCCCAGCAGGGCGACCCGTTCGCCCGGCTCCAGCTGCAGCGACACCCGATCCAGGCGAGGTTGGCTGCGGCCGCCCACGCAGATGTTGTCGAGGACCAGCAGGGACGCCAAGGTCAGGCCATGGTGAGTCGGTAGACGATCAGGGCCAGGATCAGCGCTACCAGGGACATCTCAATCAGATCAGGGCCGCGCGAGTTCATGGCCAGCTCAGCGACGGCGCTGTTCCAGCCTGGCGGCTGAAGGAAGGACCAGGGCTACCGCCAGCAGGGGAACCTCAATCAGCAGCTGGCCATTGCCGAAGGCGATGAAGCCCAGATCCAGAAAGGCGATGCTGTAAAGAAACAGCGACCAGGCCTCATCGGATTCTGTGCAGGCCCTGCTCCAGAGCGTCAACCCCGCCAGCACCAACACCAGATCAATCAACCAAACCATAGCCCCTTACTGCCTAGCAACTGATTGTGGATCCGATCAACGAATTTTGCCGATCTGGCGGCCCACCTGCTCGATCTTCTTGTATCCAGCCGGGTTCACGGTGGTGAACTGCTGGGCCCCAAACAGTTTCAAGATCTGTTTCTGCTCCGGATCACTGGGGCGCCAACTGAGAATGGCCTGCTGCAGTTTGGTACTGAAGCCTTTGCCGAAGCGTTGGTTGAGGTTGGGCTGGCCGAGCCACACGTAGTCGGGAAAGCTGGGGGTACGCCAGATCTGCACCACCTTGGCCCGGTTTGCCTTGCCGCTGTGCAGGCTGTTCTTCCACACCTGCTCGTTGACGGCGCCGGCGTCGTAGGCCCCGCTTTGCACCAGGGCAATGGTGGCGTCGTGGCTACCGCTGAAACCTGGCGCGCCACCGGCGAAGTCGTCGAGGTTTACGCCAGCCTGGCGGAGGAAATATTGGGGCATCAGCCGGCCAGATGTGGAACTCTCCGAGCCGAAGGTGAAGCGCTTGTTCTTCAGTGCCACCAGGCCCTTCTGGTTCTGGATCGGCTTGAGGCCACTGCGGGTATTGGCAATGAACACGCTGTAGAACTGGGCATCGACGTCCCGCTGGGCCAGCATCTGGGCCCCTGGTTTCTGCAGGCTGGCCTGCACGCCGGTGAGCCCGCCAAACCAGACCAGATCCAGGCTCCCGGTGCGGAATGCGCTTACGGCGGCTGTGTAGTCGGTTACCGGCACATAGGTGACCTTCACGCCTAGCTGCTGGCTGAGCTCGTTGGCCACCAGGGAGTAGAGGCGATTGAGTTTTTCGGGGTTCTGGTCGGGGATGGCGCCGATGCGCAGCTCCGGTTTGGAGCTGGCCTGCTGCACCTGGGCCGCCGGCACAATCGCAAGGCAGAAGCCAGCCAGGAGGGTCAGAAAACGTTTTCGGCTGGTCATCGCGGATCTACTGGCTTGGGTTGGGGGGTATTAAAGGGCTGCAAGGAAGCGCTTCAACCTTTCGAGCCCATCGACCAGGGTGGCGGGATTGGCTGCGCAGGAGAGGCGGATGCAGCGATCCTCCCCAAAGGCCACGCCGGGCACCACCGCCAACCCCACCTCATCTAGCAGGCGATTGCAGAAGGTCATTGAGTCGAGCCCATGGGCGCTCACATCGGGAAAGGCGTAGAAGGCACCCTGGGGCGGCTCGAGCTTGACCCCATCCATGCCTGTCAGGCCCTCCGCGAGCAGGTTGCGGCGCTCGTCAAATTTGGCTGCCATGGCCCGCACGCAATCCCGCGGGCCGTTGATCGCCGCCAGGGCACCAAACTGGGCAAAGCTGCAGACGTTGCTTGTGCTCTGGCTCTGCAGGGCACTGGCGGCCGCCACCACCGTGCTGGGGCCGGCCAGCCAGCCGACCCGCCAGCCGGTCATCGCCCAGCCCTTGGCGAAACCGTTGACCGTAAAGACCCGCTCGGCCAGGTCGGGGGCTACGGCGGCCAGGCTGTGGTGGCTGTGGCCTGGCGCCAGTAGGAATTCATAGATCTCATCGCACACCACCGCCACCTGGGGGTGGCGGCGAAGCACCGCGGCAATCGCCTCCAGTTCCGGCCGGCTCAGCACCATGCCAGTGGGATTGCCGGGGCTGTTGAGCACAAGCAATTTGCTGGCCGGGGTGATGGCTGCCTCCAGCTGGGCTGGATCGAGGCGGAACCCCTGGGCTGGGGAGCAGGGGATCAGGGCCACCGAAGCCCCAGCCAGCTGGGCCATCTCCGGGTAGCTGAGCCAGTAGGGCGAGGGCAGCAGCAGCTCATCGCCGGGGCCGAGCAGCACCTGAAACAGGTTGTATAGGGCCTGTTTGCCGCCGTTGGTCACCAGCACCTGCTCGGGGCTGATGGCCAACTGATTTTCGCTGCAGAGCTTGGCGGCGATGGCGGAGCGCAGGGCGGGCTCACCGGCAGCGGGGCCGTAGCGGGTGTGGCCGGCCTCCAGGGCGTCGGCAGCGGCCTGGCGGATGAAGGCCGGGGTGTCGAAGTCCGGTTCGCCGGCGCTGAGGCTGCAGACGTCCTTGCCCGCTTCCCGGAGGGCCTTGGCCCGGGCGGAGATCGCCAGGGTGAGGGAGGGCTTGAGGGCCTTGGCCCTGGCTGAAAGAATCGGAGTGGTGGAAGGCGCGGCGATCATCCCTGTGTCCGGCATCGGGACGCGCGGCATCAGCTGTGGCGGCCATCTTGCCCTAACGATTTCCCGCCTAGGGTTCAGCCGGGCACGAAACGCAACGGGCATAAAACCCACCCCCTGCTCCATTGAGATGGCAGCCTCGCTTGAATTGGCTTCAGCCCTGGAGCAACTGACTGAAGCCTGCGCCGCCTGTCGCCGCTGTGGCCTGACCGTAGAGAGGCAGCAGGTGGTGGTGAGCCGGGGCAATCCCGCCGCCCGGCTGATGCTGATCGGCGAGGGCCCCGGCGCTCAGGAAGACAGCACTGGCTTGCCCTTTGTGGGTCGTTCCGGCCAGCTGCTCGACCAGCTGCTGGCTTCCGCTGGCATCGACAGCAACCGAGACGCCTACGTGGCCAATGTGGTCAAGTGCCGCCCCCCTGGCAACCGCAAGCCCACGGCGGCGGAGATGGCGGCTTGCCGCCCCTGGCTAAATCATCAGATCGCTTTGGTGAATCCGGCCGTGATCCTGCTGGTGGGGGCCTCGGCTCTGGAGGGGGTGCTGGGTATTAGGGGCGGCATCACCGGCCTGCGGGGCCAGTGGCACTCCAGCGAGAACGAAATTTTGCGGGGCCGGCGCCTGATGCCAGTCCTGCATCCCTCCTATCTATTGCGCTTTAACTCCCAGGCCGGGGGCTCTCCCCGTGCGCTCACTGCAGCCGACTTCCAGGAGGTACGCCGATCCCTGCTGGCACATTGATGGGTGCCAAGCTGAGGCCAGTTCAGGCCTAGATCTAACTATGGCCATATCTGAATCGGCAGCGGCCCAGTTGAAATATCCGCGCCGTATCGCCTTCAGCCATGCCTTCTCGGAGCTGCAGGTGGTGAAGAGCGTTAGGGCCTACGCCGACCAGCGCGCCCTCGATTTGGGTGCTAACTGCGCTTGACACCCTCGCCGCTTGAGCTGTCTTTGTGACAGGCTTTGGCCACGCGCCCTTGCCCCGCGATGACCACCGCCCCGTCTCGCTACGACACCGTCGCCCGCTACGACACCCTGATTCACCGGCGCCAGACCCGCAGCGTGCGCGTGGGAAACATCTGGATCGGCAGCGACCATCCGGTGGTGGTGCAGTCGATGATCAACGAGGACACCCTCGATATCGAAGGGGCCACCGCCGGCATCCGGCGGCTGCATGAAGTCGGCTGTGAAATCGTGCGCCTCACGGTGCCGTCCCTGGCCCACGCCAAGGCGGTAAAGGAAATCCGCCAGCGCCTAGAAGACACCTACCAGCCGGTGCCCCTCGTAGCGGATGTGCACCACAACGGCATGAAGATTGCCCTGGAGGTGGCCCAGCATGTCGACAAAGTGCGGATCAATCCCGGCTTGTTCGTGTTCGACAAGCCCGACCCCAACCGCACCGAATTCAGCCCCGAGGAGGTCGCCGCCATCGGTGAGCGCATCTCTGAAACATTTGAACCGCTGGTTCAGCTGCTCAAGCAGCAGGACAAGGCACTGCGCATTGGCGTCAACCATGGCTCCCTGGCTGAGCGGATGCTTTTTTGCTACGGCGACACGCCCCTGGGCATGGTGGAGAGCGCCCTGGAATTCATCCGCATCTGCGACCGCCTCGACTTCCACAACATCGTGGTTTCGATGAAGGCTTCGCGGGCCCCAGTGATGATGGCCGCCTACCGGATGATGGCGGACCGTATGGACGCCGAGGGATTCCCCTACCCCCTGCATCTGGGAGTTACTGAGGCGGGCGACGGCGATTACGGGCGAATTAAAAGTACCGCCGGCATTGCCCCCCTGCTGGCCGAGGGGCTCGGGGATACCATCCGGGTTTCGCTCACCGAGGCCCCCGAGCGGGAGATTCCTGTCTGCTATTCGATTTTGCAGGCCCTGGGCCTGCGCAAGACGATGGTGGAATACGTGGCCTGCCCCAGCTGCGGCCGCACCCTGTTCAACCTCGAAGAGGTGCTGCACAAGGTGCGCAACGCCACTTCCCACCTCACCGGTCTGGACATCGCCGTGATGGGCTGCATTGTCAATGGGCCGGGCGAAATGGCCGATGCCGACTACGGCTATGTGGGCAAGATCCCTGGCACCATTTCCCTCTACCGGGGCCGCGAGGAGATTCGTCGGGTGCCGGAAGCGGAGGGGGTCGGGGCCCTGATTGCTTTGATTCGGGAGGATGGTCGCTGGGTGGAGCCCTGAGGTCGGTTGCCGGCGCTAGTTTGAAAGTGTCTTTACCCGGCCTGTTCCGCTCTTACAGATGGCCAGCCCCCGCACCAGCCTGCTTGTGCTGGTAGGCATTGGTGCCTGTGCTGCCACCGCAGTCGTGGCCAGGGAAGTGGTGACGTCACCGGGTGCTTCGTCGCGGATCAGCGACAGCCCCAAGGAGGTGATCGACCAGACCTGGCAGATCGTCTTCCGCGACTACCTGGACATCAACGGCAAATACAAGCCTGAGCAATGGCGCCAGCTGCGCCGCGATGTGCTGGCCAAGAGCTACGGCAGCTCCAAGGAAGCCTATGAATCGATTCGGGGCATGCTCGCCAGCCTCGACGATCCCTACACCCGCTTTTTGGATCCGCGGGAATTCAAGGAGATGCAGATCGACACCTCCGGGGAACTATCCGGGGTGGGCATCCAGCTGAGCCTCGACAAGGAAACCAAGAACCTTGTGGTGGTTTCCCCCATTGATGGTTCACCTGCTTCTCGGGCCGGCGTGCAGCCCAAGGATGTGATCACGGCGATTGATGGCAAGAGCACCAAGGGCATGAGTACCGAAGATGCGGTCAAGTTGATCCGCGGCCAGGCTGGTACCTCCGTAACCCTCACCCTGCAGCGCAAGGGTCAGAGCCTGCAGGTGCCCCTCACCCGCGAACGCATTGAGCTCCACGCCGTAGATCATCAGATCAATACCAGCCCAGATGGCGTCAAGGTGGGCTACATCCGCCTGCGCCAGTTCAATGCCACCGCCACTAAGGACATGCGCCTGGCGGTAAAGGACCTGGAGGAGAAGGGCGCCCAGGGCTATGTGTTGGACCTGCGCAGCAACCCCGGCGGCCTGCTGATGGCCAGCGTGGAGATCGCCCGCCAGTGGCTCAATGAAGGCACGATCGTCTCCACCAAGACCCGCGACGGCATCCAGGACGTGAAGCGGGCCAATGGTCGTGCCCTTACGGCCAAGCCCCTGGTGGTGCTTGTCAATGAAGGCTCCGCCAGTGCCAGTGAAATTCTCTCCGGTGCCCTTCAGGACAACCAGCGGGCCGTCTTGGTGGGTCAGAAGACCTTTGGTAAAGGTCTGGTGCAGTCGGTGCGGGGCCTCTCCGATGGCTCCGGCATGACCGTGACCATCGCCAAATACCTCACCCCCAGTGGCCGGGACATCCACAAGCACGGGATTGATCCCGATGTGCAGGCCAAGATGAGCGAGCTGGAGGCCCAAAAGCTCAAGCTCGAAGACCTGGGCACCAAGAAGGACAGCCAATACCGGATAGCGGAGACCACCCTGGTCAAGCGACTGCGCAGCGCCAGCGGCCCGTCCCAGGCATACAAGCCAGGCAGCGCAAACCTGCCAGCTGCCCTGGGTTCGAGCGCTAAGCCTTGAGCCCCCAGCCCTCGATCTGGAATGAAAAACCCTGGTGGTGCCAGCCCTGGTCCATCATGCTGACCGGCATTGCCCTGCCAGCGTCCAGCTGGTTCCTGCTCGAGCGCTGGTGGATAACCGCCCCTGTGGCAGCGGCGGTGCTGGTGTGGTGGTGGTTGTTTCTGGTGCTGGTGCCGCGGGCCTACCTAGATCAACAGGGCGGCCAATAATGCTGGCCAGTGGTGCTGGTCTGCTCAGGCGACCGGTTGCATCAGACCGCCGCCTGGGCTGGAATCGTCATCGTCGTTGTTGTTGCCCGTGTCGCCCTGCAGCAGGGCGTATACGCCTAGGGCCAGCAGGCTCACCACCCCAGACACCAGGCTGAAACCACCACCAAGGCCGCCGGCAAAGCCCGAAGATGCATCGATCAATTCGCCCACAGGTCGCCTTCACACAACTTCTCATTAATGTAACGGATTTTTGCGGGAGCAGGGCATGCAGGTGGGGCCCTTCCTTCAAAGCCCCCCTCCGGGACAGTGCCAGCTGTTGCTGAGTGCGTTGGATTGACACTGAAATTTGTGACACGCTGAAAGCGGTGCTGCAGGTTCGATGGCCAGCGTTCCAAATCTGGTGGAAACCTGCGAGCTGGCCGAGCGGCATGGCAACCGCAATTCCTCGTTGATGCTGGGGTTTGCTCTCGGAGGCAGCAACAACCTCGAAGTGATGGACCAGCTCCATCTCGAACAAGAGGAAGACCTGTTCCTGTTGATGGCCCAGGCCCACTTGCCGCTGCCGCGCCTCGCCGATCAGGCCACCGAAGCCATGGTCAGCGACCTGCAGCAGCTGGTCTGATGGGGGACGCCAACGCAACCTGGGTGAGATGGCGATTCAGGAAACGATGCAGGCATTGGCGATGGAAGACCCTCGTAGGCGGGGCGTGTTTCTCTTCGAAGATCACAAGATCGCTCGCGCCACGTTTTTGCTGTTTCAAGTGCGTGGGGGTTGGTTGGATTCAGCCGTTGCAATTGAGCGACGGGCCATCGAGGCCGGGCGTCAGTTTTCGCGGCTGCGATTTCCGCCAGATTGACTAACCTCTCGCGCCGACAGCTCTCACACCGCTAAAACCGCCTCGTTCTGGGCCGCCTGCTGCTCGCTGCGCTGGGCTTCGCTGAGACCATCGGCTCCGGGGAGCTGGGCGGCCATCTGGTTCAGCCAGCCCATCAGCTCCTCCAGCTGCTTCTCGGCAGGCAGCACCCCCAGGCCCCGGGCCAGCACCTTGGCGGTGCTGCCACTGCTGGCCTGAAACACCAGGCGGCCATGGAGATGCTGGGGCAGCCCCTGGCGCAGCAGGCGGAAGGCGGGCTCCTCCATGGGCGTTTCCAAGCAGATGTTGGGCTTCTCCGGCTTGATCCGCGAGAAGCCGCAGCGCCTGGCTACCAGCTTCAGCTCCATCAGCTGCAGTAGCGATTGAACCGGCGCCGGGATGGGGCCGTAGCGGTCCACCCAGCCAGCTGCCAGCTCAACCAGGGCGGCAGCGCCACTGCAGTCGGCAGCGGCCCGGTAGGCCGCCATCTTCTCGTCGTTCTCGGTGATCCAGTCGCCGGGGATGAAGGCGGTGATCGGCAGATCGATCTGGGTGTCTTCCACCTTGGGGATGTCCTGGCCCTGGATCTCGGCGAGGCATTCCTGCAGCATCTCCATGTAGAGGTCAAAGCCGATCGCCTCCATCTGGCCGCTCTGCTCCACCCCCAGCAGGTTGCCCACGCCGCGGATCTCCATGTCGCGCATGGCCAGCTGGTAGCCACTGCCCAACTGGGCAAACTCCTGGATTGCCCGCAGCCGCTGCCGGGCCGCCTCACTCAGGGAGGCATCGCCCGGATAGAAAAGCCAGGCATGGGCCTGGATACCGCTGCGCCCCACCCGGCCCCGCAGCTGGTACAGCTGGGCCAGGCCAAATTTGTGGGCGTCCTCGATCAGGATCGTGTTCACCCGCGGGATGTCGAGGCCGCTCTCCACGATCGTGGTGCAGAGCATCAGGTCGGCCTCGCCGGCATTGAAGGCCACCATGGCGCTCTCCAGTTCCCCTTCGGCCATCTGGCCGTGGGCCACCAGTAGCCGCAGTCCCGGAACCATGACCCGCAGCTGGCCGGCCACCTCCTCGATCCCCTCCACCCTGGGCACCACGTAAAAGATCTGCCCGCCCCGGTCCAGCTCCTGCCGGATGGCGCTGCGCACTGCCTCCTCATCGAGGGCGGCCAGGTGGGTTTTTATCGGGCGGCGCAGCGGTGGCGGCGTGGTGATCAGGCTCATCTCCCGCACCCCCGAAAGGCTCATGTAGAGCGTGCGCGGAATAGGCGTTGCAGACAGGGTCAGCACGTCCACGTCCTTGCGCAGCGCCTTGATCTTTTCCTTTTGGTTGACGCCGAAGCGCTGTTCCTCATCCACCACCAGCAGGCCCAGCTGCTTGAAGCCCGTGCCTTTGGAGAGCAGCTGGTGGGTGCCCACCACCACGTCCACATTGCCTTTGCTGAGCCCTTCGAGGATGGTCTTGCGCTCGCTTGCGGTGCGGAAGCGGTTGAGCAGGCTCACTTTGAGGGGATAGGGCGCAAAGCGTTCGCTCAGGGTGCGCCAGTGCTGTTGGGCCAAAACGGTAGTTGGGGCCAGCATGGCCACCTGCTTGCCCGCCGTCACCGCCTTGAAAATCGCCCGGATCGCCACCTCCGTTTTGCCGAAGCCCACATCGCCACACACCAGCCGATCCATGGGCTGGGGTTGTTCCATGTCGCGCTTCACATCGGCAATGGCCTTGGTCTGGTCTGGGGTGGGGTCATAGGGGAAGGAATCCTCTAGCTCCTGCTGCCAGGGGCCATCGGCCGGGTAGGCGAAGCCCGGCGCCTGGTGTCGCTCGGCATAGAGCTTCACCAGATCCACCGCCACTTTGCGCACGGCCTTGATGGCCCGTTCCTTGGCTTTGGCCCAGGCCGTACCGCCCATGCGGTTGAGCTCAGGCGGGGCGTCGGTGCTGGCGCGGTAGCGGCCCAGGCTGCCCAACTGGTCGGCAGCCACCCGCAGCAGTCCGTCGGCGTATTGCACCACCAGGTAATCCCGCGATTCGTCGCCGATCGCCAGTTTTTCGAGCTTGAGAAACTTGCCGATGCCGTGGTTGCGGTGCACCACGAAATCTCCCGGTTGCATCTTGCCCGGGTCGACGGTGCGGCTGGCTGCCTTGCGGCGGCGGCGCACATAGCCGCTGGCGGCGAGGGCATGCTGGCCGAAAAATTCCCTATCGGTAATCAGCACCAACTTCCAGGCCGGCAGCTGGAGCCCCTCCAGTTCGGCGGTGCTTCGGTTTTTCAGGGCCACCGGTGTGGCCTGCTCCACCAGTCGATCGATGGCTGGGAAGTCGGCGGGATTGGGCACAAAGCGGGTGATGCAGTCGTGCTCCTCCAGCAGGGCCACCGCCCGCGAGGGCTGGGCAGAGATCAGCCACACCGTGGCTTTCTCAGCCACAAAGCCCTTCACCAGGGAGGCCAACTTGCCAAAGGCGTTCGGGTAGGCGGGCACCGAGCGGGCGGCCAGATCAAAGCTGTTGGGGTGGCTGTCGGTTTCCAGCAGTTCGGCCAGATCAAAGCCCCTGAAGGCTTCCGCCTGTTGGAGGGCGCCGGCTGGCTCCCGATGAAGCACCCCGGGCAGCGCGCCCCCCAGCTCGCCGCAGACCTCAGCGTGGTGTCCGGCGGCGTGGTCAAACCACTGCTGGGCATGGGAGAGACACTGGCTCCTGCCATCGACAGCCACCAGGGTGTCGGCGCCGAGGTAATCGAGCAGGGAGGCCGGCTCGTCCCAGGCCAGGCCCATCAGCCGCCGCATCCCCTCGGGGGTGCCGCCCTCCAGCAGCTGGTCGAGGGCCTCCGGCTTGAGCAGCAGCTCCAGCCCATCAGGCATCGCCTGTCGCAGCGCGTCGGCAACCAGGGGGCCGTAGCCGCTGGGGGTCAGGCGCACCACCTCGATGGGATCGAGGGAGCGTTGGGATGCGGGGTCAAATTCCCGCAGCTTGTCGAGCTCCTCGCCAAAAAACTCCAGTCTCACGGGGAGTTCGCTGCTCACCGGGAAGACATCGACAATGTCGCCGCGGCGACTCCAGCTGCCCTCCTGCTCAATCGTGGGCACCCGCTCGTAACCAAGCCGGCTCAGGGTTTCGCCCAGCTGCTCGAGGCTGATGGTTTCGCCCTTGCGCAAACTCAGGCATTGGGCCCGCAGGGCCTGGGGCGGGGGCAGGTGGGGCTGCAGGGCCCGCTCGGTGGCCACGATGGCGAGTCCTCCTGCTGGCCTATCGACAAGCTCGCTGAGCACCTGCAGCTGGCCCCAGGTGATCTCGCTGGTGGGATCAAAGGGCTCGTAGGGGCTGGCCTCGCTGGTGGGGTAGAGCTGGCAGCTAGACCAACCCATCAGCTCCAGCAGCGCCGCCCAGCGGCCCGCCTCCTCCAGGGTCGGCACGATCACCAGCAGCGGCGCGCCCGTGGCGCGGGCCATGGCGCTGCTGATCAGGGCCCGGGCGGCCCGACCGCCCCCGGCCAGCCTCAATCGCTCGGGCCGCGCCAGCCGTGCCAGCACCTCGCCGGTGAGGGCTGCCTGCTGCAGCTGGCGCACCAGGGCGGTGAGGGGCATGGGCGGATCTGGCAGCAGCTAGCTCCGATCTTCGCAACTGCCCATACTGAAATGGCGATCCCACCGTTGCGGCCATGTTTCTGATCCACAGCACGGTCGATCAGGCCCCGCTGCAGGCGGCGGCCCTGGTGGGCGCCTGCAGGGGCGACGGCTGGCAGACCCCTCTTCAGCCCCGCTTCCTGGGCGTGCTGTTCCACCAGCTGCTCGGCTACGAGGCCGATTTCGATCAGTTGGCGGGCCTCTCCCCCGAAGCCGTGGCCGAGGCCCTGCCCACTGCCGAGCAGCGGCTCGAGTTGGTGGAGTTGATGGTGACCCTGGAGATGCTCTGCGATTCCATCCCTGCGGCCCTCGAGGCCTCCATTGAGCACTGGGCCGGCGTGCTGGGGGTGGAAGACCGCAGCCTGCGGCTTGCCCGCGACCTGGCGGCCCATGCCTCCGCCCAGGCCCTGCACGACTTCTACCGCTACAACTGGATCGGTGAGCAGGACATGCTCAGCCCAGCCTTCGAGGGCCTGCTTGCCCGCCATGGCGAGCAGGCCTACGCCCTCACCGTGGAGCTGGATCCCATCGAGGCAGCCCGCTGGCGCGCCCTGGAGCAGTGCCCCGCAGGCAGCATTGGCCGGAGCCTTTGGGATTTCTACCAGGAGCGCGGCTTTGGTTTCCCAGGGGAACTGGGTGCCGGTAATGCGGCCTTGGCCCATCACGACTGGATCCATGTGTTGGCGGATTTCGACACCACCCCGATGGGCGAGATGGAGGTGACCGCCTTTCAGGCTGCCGCAAGCACCTTGCCCGGGGCCACCCTTGGCTTTATGGGTGCCGTGAGCATCTTTCAGACGGGGCTGCTGCCGAGTTTGGTGGTGCCGCCGGGCTACTCCCATGCTCTGGAAGTGCCGGGGGGGCCTGAGCGGATCGCCGACGCCATCCAACGCGGTCGCGCCTGCCAAAGGGATGTGTTCCGTGAGATCGATTTCTTTGCTGTGGCTGACCAAGCTCTTCCTGCCCTCCGTGACTGTTGGAGGATTCCCGGAAAAGCCAATCTCCCGTCGAGCTAATGGCTCGTAGGTACTGCCAGCTCTGCTCCGATGGCGGCCAACCCACCGACAAGGGGGCCGTTGTGGGCGTGCTGCCCCTGTTCGGTGCCCTGTTGCTGGGGGCAGGGGTAGCCCTGATGGTGGTGCCTCGCGGCAACCAGCCCCTAGCCTCGCGAACCCCAGCGCCTGCAGCGATTCGGCCGGTTGGTGCCCCCGGTCCCCTGCCCCGATCACCGCTAGGTTCTTCGCCAGACCAGCAGCAGCTGCTCAGCCAGCTGGCCGAGGCCGACCGGCAATGGACCCCGCGCGCAGAACCGCTGGCTAACGGCGGCTATCGCTATGTCTACAAGCGCCGGGCCGGCGAGCCGCCACTGAATCTGGAGACGATCCGCGCCCTGATCGCCAATCCGCCCAGCTTCGAGCGGGAAAGGCAGGCGATCGGCCAGCTCCTGCAGGCCCTGCAGCAGGTCGGTGTGCAGGTGAACCTCTCGGTTCCCCACAAGAGCGGCGCTGCCGCTGAATGGGACCCGCGAGCCCGCACCCTGCGCATCCAGCCCACCGTGGTGAGTAAGGGCACGCTGGAATTCGCCAGGGTGCTCAACCATGAGGCGATCCACGTGGCCCAGAGCTGCAGCAACCAGGGCCTGGGTTCGGACCCCCTCTTGCTTGGCCTGCCATCCCTGCTACCTGGCCATCTCTCGACGGTGCTGGATGAACCGATCTATCGCACGGCCCCAGATCGGGTGCGTCAGCTTGAAAGGGAGGCCTTTGCCAACCAGGATCGCCTCACCCTGGGGGTCCAGTTGGTGCAAGCCCACTGCTGAGGTCACTGCTGAGGTCCTCCAGCAGCATGTTGAACTGCAGTAGCTGGGCATCACTGAGCTGCTGGCGGCTGGTGAGGGAAAAGTGCTGCTCCAGCAATGCCCGGCCCTGGCCAGGATCCCATTGCAGCTGTGCCAACAGTTGGTCGCACTGGCTCAGCAGTTCGCGCCGCCTCAGGGGTGCTGGAGCGCTGCTGGCCTGGGTGCCCGGGCTGAATCCCTGCAGTGCCGCCAGGTAGGCCTGCAGATCGGCGTAGTTGGTGAGGCGGTTGCGGTTGGGGTTGCCGAAAACCCGCTGCAGGTACAGCGCCTCCTGGTCCCGATCCCAGCCGAGCCGCTGCAGCTCCAGCTCGAGTTGGGCCAGTTCCGCCGACCAGTCCTCCGGATCCACCTGGGGCTCCTCCGGCGGCTGGGCTGGTGGCTGCAGAGATTCGGGTTGGGAAGGCTGTGTTGGTGAAGGCAGGGTCAGGGGGGCTGGAGTCGCAATGGGAGCTGGGGCCTTTTGCCTAGCCACTGGTTCCCTGCCCACCGGTTCCCTAGCCACCGGTTCCCTAGCCACCGGTTCCCTGGCCCCCAGCTCGATCTGGGGCTGGGGGCGGCCCTGCAGCCGTTGGCGGGCCCGATCCTCTGCCAGTTCGGCCGTGGCTGCTTCGCCGAGGGCCGAATCGAGGATCTGCCCCTCCCGCCTGAGCTGCACCAGGACGATGCGGCTACCCGCCTCGGCATGAACAAGCTGCACTTCCAGCTGCCAGCTCAGCTGACCATCCAGCTGCCCCTCTGGCACCTCTTCATCCCCAGGACTGGCCAACCCGACTTTCTAGACTCCCCACCATCTTGGCCCGCTGCAGCCCGTGGAAGCGGAGTCGATCCAATCAATCCAACCCCTGCTCGAGCAGGCGGACCAGTGGGGC
>NZ_JAGQCR010000050.1:0-15901 GCF_024346295.1 Cyanobium sp. BA20m-14 | reverse complement strand
CGGCTGGCCGTTGGGGGTGGGGTTCTCTGCCGTCCCCAGATGGCTGCCCCGCTTTCCCGCTCTGCCCTCCGTGCCCGCGATGCCCTGGTGCTCCAGCACCTGCCTCTGGCTGATGCCGTTGCTTCAGCTGTAGCCCGCCGCTTCTTCCCTTTGGTCGAGCGGGAGGATCTGATCCAGGTAGCTAGAGAATCCCTGCTCCGTTCAGTGCTGCGCTGCAAAGCGGGTGAGCCAGCTGAGCCCTATCTGCGCCGCTGCATTTCAGGTGCCCTCCAGCATCACCTGCGCGATCGGGTGCGGCTGGTGCGCATCCCACGCCAGCTGCATGAGCAGGGTCAATGCCCCCTGGGTCATATCAGCCTTGATGGCCACGCCGCTGGCGAGCCCTGCCTGCTCGATCAGCTGGCCAGCCCAGAGCAAGAAGCAGCCGGCCCCGCTGATGATCTGGCGCTGGAGCAGCTAGTAGATCAGCTGCCGGCAGCTCAAGCCACGGCCCTGAGGCTCACCATCCTTGAGGGCCTATCGCTGCGGGCTGCAGCAGAGCAGCTGCAAATCAGCGCCATGTCGGTGCAGCGGGCCCAGAAGAAGGCTCTTGAGGCTCTGCGCAAGCAGCTGGTGGGTGGGGGCTGAGGCCCTCCTCCCCAGTTACTGCTCAAACACGAGCGTGGAGAGCGGCCACCAACCGCTGCCGCCTTCGTCGTAGGCCAAGGCGCTAATGGAGTGGTTCTGAGCTAAGGGGGGCTCAGATCCAGCGGCTCAGCACCGTCAGTTCAGGCCAGCAGCGGGGCGGCTGCAGCGAGCTCAGTGGTGACCGCAAACCCCACCAGCTCATGCTCCCCAAAGGAGCGCAGAAAGGGCACATCTGCAGCATCGCGGCCGCGGGCAATCAGCACCCGGCCGCAGCGCGGGATGTTGTGGCGGGCATCAAATATGTGCCAGCGGTTTTCGAGAAACACCTAAAACCAGGCAGATAAATCTACGGGCGCATTGGGTTAAAGGAGCCCCCTTAGGGTTGAAGGATGAAGCAGTTGCCGAGTAGGGCGAGACCAAGGTGGTTGGCAGTCGCCGGACAAGTGCTGGCAGCGGCCTTGTTCGTGGCGATGACAGTCAGCGTCCTGCCGGTGCTGTTAATGACAAGTCTCGTCATTGCCCTGATCTTGATTCCGGTGTTGCGTCAACTCAGGAAGGAGGCGGAACGGACCGGGTCTGTAGTGAATGTGCCGGCACGGGAGCAGATGGTCGACATCACACCCCTTCACGAGCGACTCCGTGAAGAGTTTTTGGTGTTTCGCCGTCGTGGTTGGCGCCGATAGGGGTGAACTGGGCACAGCGGCAGCAGGCAGCAATCAGTCCAGCATCCGGATCCAGACCCACCACAGCAGAGCCACCGGCACCATCGCCAGAGCCAGCACAGCTAGGCCCTGAAGCTGTTCTGAGTTCATTGGCCCCACTTTGTGCGAGTAGCAATCAGGACCGCCACAAGCTGCTGGCAGTGTGGCTCAAGGTGAAGGGCTGAGCTCGGGGCCCAGTGCAATCCTTGGCTTCTATCACTCGCCGTCACTTTTTTGGTGGCGTCGCGGGTGTCAAATCAAGGCTGTGACTAGGGTTTGAGTTGTTGCAACTGGGGCTCCCAAAACAAAGTAATAGGCAAAAATGGACTACTAAAAATCCTGATTTGCAATAGATGCATAATTATTATGGTTGCGATATTTATTACTAAATTCTACCTCCAGTTCCCTCCTGATCTGCGTGATTGCTTCCCGCACTGCGGCTTTTTCATTTTCTTCGGAGGTAATTATTTGTTTTGCAACTTCGCGAAGCATTTCAATGTCATCGCAAGCATCAATCTCGCGGAACGCTGTCTCCAGTCGGAACTTTTGCTCCAGTGAAAGTCGGTGATTGGACATGTTATTGGTGGAGCAAAGCCCCATGTAAGGGACCTTGCTGTTTATGGGTTTTACTATTGGACTTCTGAGATTGTAAAAGGGGCTGGGGGGAAGCTTGTAGGCAATGGGTCGACCTCACCATTGGCAAGAGCTCTTGCTCGGATGTACATCTGACTATCCGTTGCGCCCTGAGCTTCCATTGCGGTTGCTACCGTTGCCCAATTTTTAACTTCAGTGGACATTTGAAAGAATGAATGTCAGACCACCCAATGTTCGCGATCACGTCTTGGTGGGTGCGAGGCGGAAAGCCGCACCACTACCGAACTTCAACGATCAGCAAAAATTGTTAGTTAACACATCTCTAAATATTATAGACTTTTGTTTATGGCTCCAGCGGCTGCAGTGAGTACAGCTGCGAATGACAGACTTCCTCTAAGGACGCGGGCAGTGCATAGCAAGCAGCTCCAGGCGGCTATGGCACTGGCGCAGGACCTGCCTGAGCGCCCGGCTGTTTGGTGAGATCAAGGACCAGTAGACCCCGGCTCTCAGCCGATCTGCCCTGCGTGTCCGTAAGCCCTTGTGCTGTGGGCGCAGCAGAGGTTCAGGATTCGTTCAACAGGCTCAGTGCTTCCATCACCTGAAGGCGGATGCCGCCCAGCCGGGTCCAGGCCCGTACCGCATCCTTTCTGCTCTGGTAGGGGCGCCAGTCATCCTCAGCGATGCGGCGCTGGAAATGGGCTGCCACACGCAGGGCAACGGCGACATCGCTTCGCCTTACCAATCGCAGCGTTTTCCCTCCGATCACCACATCAGCAGGCATAGCGTTGTGGAGCAATCAGGAATTGACCAGGCTCATTCTCTGTCCTCCCCAGCCCCCTCTCGAACCAGAATCGGGAAACAGCCTTTGGTCCATTCACCAGAATATGCATCGTCACCGCAGTAATTAATAGTCCCATCATGCGCTGCTGCTGTGCCAACAACCTTTTGCCCGGTGTCAACTACGTACGCGCCAGCCTATCTAATTGTCGCCGTGCAAACCTTTGGCTTCAGGGAGAAAACTTCCGCAGGCCGGCAGCCGTAGGTGATCAGGTCCCACGTAGGCCACGAACACTTGTGCCCTGCTCACCAGCTACATCTGGGCGGATGATTGAGATCTGTTTAGAGCCGATGAAGTCTGGCCTGCTCTGCGGCGGCCCGGAACACCAGGCTGTGGCGCTCTACGAGTGGCTCCAATAGGTCGTAGCCGCCACCTATCACGGTGGCAATTGGGATGCCGCGCCTTAGGCAGGCATTGAGCACAAGCCGGTCGCGGTTTAGTAGCCCTTCGCTACTTAGGCAGAGCCGTCCGAGGCGATCGTCTCTATGGGGATCCACCCCTGCGTTGTAGAGCACTAGTTGGGGCCGATGCTGATCGAGCAGGTCGGGAATTAGATCGCCGATAGCTCTGATGTAGTCAAGGTCTTCCACCCCATCGTCAAGGTCGACGTCGACGTCGCTGCTCTGTTTACGCAGCGGAAAGTTGCTGGCGCAGTGGACGGAGAAAGTGAACACCCGTGGGTCCGTAGCAAAGATCGCCGCTGTGGCATCACCCTGGTGCACGTCGAGATCGACCACCATTAACCGTTCCACGGCGCCCTCGGCCAGGAGCACACGGGCCGTCACGGCGCAGTCGTTGAAGATGCAAAAGCCACTGCCGTAATCAGAGAAGGCATGGTGAGTGCCGCCGGCAAGGTGGCAGGCCACCCCGTAGCGAAGCGCCAATCGGGCTGTGAGCACCGTCCCCCCAACCGCCAGCCAGGTGCGCTGCACTAAGGGAGTGGTGGCGGGAAGACCGATACGGCGCTGATCGGCGGCACTGAGTTTGTCTCTGGCGAAAGCCTCGTGGTAACTGCGTTGATGTACCAGCTCGAGCCAGCGGCGGGGTGCTGGTAGAGGTGTGTGCAGCTGGCTCGGCGACGCTATCCCCTTCTTCAGCAGCAGGGAGTGGAGCTGCTGGAATTTCGCCATCGGAAAGCGATGGCTGCTCGGCAGCGGAGCTGAATAGGCCGGGTGGTAGACGATCGGAGGGCCCAGGGCAGAGTCCTTCTCAGCGACGATCTCAGAGAAATAATTTAGAAGGCCAGGACCGCCATCCACCCGCTGATGGAAGCACTCAGGACTGAGCACCATCAGGGATTGCAAGAGGATCTGGCAGCCCCTGGCTGATCGCAAGGGCGCGCTTGTGGATGGCGCTTGAGGTCTGGCCGGCAGCCTCCATGGCAGTGCGCATGTTCTGCCAGTAGTGCAGTTTTTGCTCTTGAGTCATTAGGGCTACTGCGATTTCAGGCGCAAACGGCCTCTCTGCCGCGGCGCCGGCCCAGCGGTTCGATCCATTCGTGCACCACAACCTTGTGCTGAACAAGACGACCTGGCAGGCGGCAGCCAAGGTTGATCTGCCCCTCGTCCATTAGGCGCCCCAACCGAATCGCCAGGGCTTCTTCGTGGCGGGCAAAGGCGCCTTGGTGGGAGGCAACCCAGGAGATCTCATTCTCCGTGATCACACCGCTGGAGAGGGACTCCAGAAAGACTTCTCCGACAGTCATGAGAGCCATGTAACGACTTCGTTACATGCTGCCGCGCCCGGTCTCGCTGTGTGGCTCGAGCGGGCTCGGGGGCTGGCTTAAGCCGGCGACTGGCTAGGGCACACCAGTCCTTGCAAAAGCGTTGGGGCTCAGTAATTGGAGGCTTTACCCCCTCCCTGCACTTCCGCTGCGTTGTGGTTCTCCAGCCAGGCATCAGGTCGCCTTTGGTCACCCGGTAGCCCAGCTGGCGGTCAGTGCCTATCAGCTCCTGGCGGCTATGGCACTAGCGGTCGACCTGCTGAAGCACCCGGCGGCTTTCAGGCGACATCGAAAACTGAGCCACCCAGCAGACGATCCATAGAGCAATCCACCTGGGGTCAGTCCTTGTTCCGCTCGCGCCGTAAGGGGATGCGGTTTGGTATCGACCCGCCAATGGGTTTCTACGCTGCAGCGATGCCCTCAGACCTCAAGCACCCCGCCACTGGCGATTTGATCGTGTTGGCGGGCGATGAGCAGCTTTGGCGGGTCGGCTGGCATGGGGCACCCATCTTGGTCGTCACCAAGGGCGGGCCGGTTGGCCGATCCCAAATGCAAAACCTGGAACAAGGTGGGGGATATGAAGCTTGTGCCCTGGCTAGAAGCAGGCAGCTGAGCCAAGCGCTCCTCACCAGGAGTAGAACGGCTGTACTGCTGCCGAAGCTAAGATGTTGGCCGACCTGCCCATTGGAGGACCTGTCCCCTACCGCCAGGGCTCATTAGGTGAGGACTTAGATCTCCATGCTGCACTGATTCCCAACCCGATCTGCACCTTTTACATGCGGGTCAGCGCCAATCGACTGCGCCAGCATGGAATTCAGGACGGCGACCTGATGGTGATCGATCGCAGTGTCGAACCCTGCTCCGGCCATGTCGTTGTCGTAGACCATCAGGGCAGCTTCCTGCTGCGGCAGCTGCTGCGTCAGGGGGAGCAGTGGTTACTTAAGCCGGTGGGGCCAGGAGAGGCAGCAGTTCCTTTGGACCTGGAGGTCTTTGATCGCTCAGGGCGAGTTGAATCTCAATTCGTGTTGCCAGTCATCTAGTGTTGCCTCAGTCAATTTGTTCCTTTGGCGTCGGCATCCAGCTCTGCTGAAAGCCGGCTCCAGCGTCAGCGGCGCAGGCAGCTGCTGGAGGCAGCCCGTAGCCGCTACCAGTTGCTCAGTTACCAGGAGAAGGGTGCCCTGGTGGATGAACTGGTGGAACTCAGCGGGTATCACCGCAAATCGGTGCTGCGGGGGCTGCACCAGGGCGAGGATTTCGGCTTCGCGGCCAGCGATAGGTAGCAGGGAGGGGTTGGTCACAGGTTTGAGATAATCAAAGAGTGGCAATGCGCTGGCGAATCAGCGGCACTGAATAACTTGCAAGCTGCTGAGAGAGGATGGTTTGACCGCGCTCCCAAGCAGATCGGCGCGACAAAAGCTCCAAATCATCAAACCAAGCTGATTTGGTCATCTGGCCTACATGGAGGCGTATGTGATAGACATAATCAGAAATTAGTACGCCTGCTGCACTACTTGTAACCGCGATCATCATGCCCACATCTTCACCTTGTGGCAGACCCATCCAGCCTCCGACATACTATAGCAGGGCAGCCTGTACAAGCAGGGTGGTTGGCCCCAAGGGAAGGCTGTCATGGGGGGATGGCCAGGCTCGCCAGACATCACCCGCCAGGCATAGTCCAGCGGCCACAATGGCGGGATCGTTTTTTAGATCATCGGTGCAATAACCGGCTGCCCACAGGGCCCCAGCCTGGCCATTGATTGCGGCCAGGCGCTTGTCGATGGAATGGGGGTAAAGCCAGTCGTCGTCGTCAGCACTGGTGATCCACTCTCCCCGAGCAACAAGCAGGCCAAGATTGCGAGCTGCCGCCTGACCAATCGGCCGGGCAGAAGCAATCACTGTGGCGTTGGCGGCAAGCTCGGCAGGAAGGGCTTCGAGGTCGTTGCCATCAACGACAATCACATGTTCAATATTGCAGCTATTTTCTGCTAGACTGCGATTTAGATTGCTCAGCATAGACAATCGATCAGGCAAAAGCCTGGTCGGTGTAATGACACTAACGGTCGTCAAATTAGTTGAATTATCGCGAGCTCTTTCATCCTAGGAGTTTGTTGCCAATAAAGCATAGAGGGGCCGAGCTGACGGCAGATCGCAGCTAGCCGAACGACCGCAGCTCTGTTCTTCTGACTTTTTTGGCCCCTATCGATGTTGGAATGGCTCAGTCCTGGCCTCATTGCCAGGGTTACTGCACCTCATCCCGTTGCTACAGCCAGCTCCTGCTGCTGTGATCGGCGGTATCTGAATAATTTGAGCAGGTTGTGGGTGGCGGCAATCAGGTGCTACTCGCCGTTCACCTTCTCCAATCCCCGCAGCAGGAAGCGCCGCAAACCCCGACATTCCTTGATCTGCCCGTTCACCGGTTCCACGATCGCTTTGCGCTGGGTGTAGATTCTCGATCCCTTCTTGCTCCTGAGCCCGATGCCATTCGAGACGCCGTCTTGGCGATTCACGATGCGTTCATCGCGGGCTCACCTCTTGCTCAAGCAATTGATGCTGCACTGGCCGGTGATGAGCTGAGCAGTGACGCGGAGAAAGGAGTGATCGATTGGCCAGCTCTGGTGGAGCGGTTCAAGGCGAGAAAGCTGAGTAGCGGTGCCATCAAGCTGCGGACGTGGACCAGCTTCTACCAACGGCGCATGACTGAACTGCTGGCCACCTTTGAGAGCAAGAGACCGCCAAACAACCCCCGTGAGCTGTTGGAGGCCGTGACTGCCCGCTGGTCCAAGCGACCCGGCACCCGTGGTCGGCAGATGCAGGTGCAGCAGACCGCAGCTTTGCTGCGCTGGGGGGTCGACAACGGCACCTTGGCCCAGGAGTGGGCACCACCGCTTGACCTTGATCCCTATGTCGGTCGCAAGCGAGAAGAGAAGACCATCACTACCCCGGTGGAAGTGCAGCACATCCTGGAGTTGGTGGATGCCATCCCTGATGCACGGTGGCGGTTTGCCTTCCAGCTGCTGGCGGCCTATGGCCTCAGGCCGGAGGAGCTTCAGCACCTTCAGATTCGAAGCGACCGAATGTGGTGCAACTACAGAAAGAGCACCAGTCGTGGCGAGACCCAGCCCAGGCTCCTGCGCCTGCTTCCCTGTGACGATTGGGCTGAGAGTTGGAATCTGCTGGAGACGTTCAAGAGCCAGCCTTTGCCACCGATGCGTCCTGGCTATGGCGCCGAGGATATGGGTGTCTACATGCGTCGCCGCCGCCGCTGGAAGGAGCTTCGCCAGGACTACGAAGCTGCAGGAGAGAAGCTCGTTCTTTATTCGGCAAGGCATGGCTACGCGCACCGTGCCCATCTGATCTGTGAACCCCCCGCCCAAGGTCGCTGCTGCCGCTATGGGGCACAGCGTCGAGACCCACTTGGCGTCCTACAGCAAGTGGTGTGGCGATGAAGTGGTCGACGACGCTTTTGAGCGGGCCGCGAGACGTCTCGGCCGATAAACGTTGCCGATGCGATCCACAACACTTGCCTGGTTCTGCTGGCGGAGTTTCTCGACGCACCCTTGGAGTGAGCCGTCCTGCAGCCAGGCCGCAGAAGCAGGTTCAAAGTCACACTGGGCAACCTATCGCTCCCGCGCTCGAACTACTAAGCAACCCAGCACTCTCCCTAGCTGTCTTCCAGTAGGAGTGATAAGTTGCTTGCAAAGACCCCAAGCGGGACTAATCGCTCCCATCCACCATGAATGCCAAAGAGCTAAGGCTGGCCCAGATGGATGCGGTGCTTCAAGGCACCGCCAGTCATCCTGTGCCGCCGCGCCCGCCGGCGGGCTGGCTGCGGGCTATCCGCGAGGCCCTGGGAATGACCTCCGGCGTGCTGGCAGAACGCCTTGGCGTGACGGCTTCTGGGGCTCGCAAGCTGGAGCAGGCAGAAGCGGTCGATGCCATCACACTCGGCACCCTGCGGCGGGTGGCCGAGGCCCTCGAATGCGATCTTCAGTACGCCCTGGTGCCAAGGCGGCCGCTGCGGGAGATGCGGTGGAGGCAGGCCATGCGGTTAGCTCAGCAGTGGCAGCAGCGAGCCGGTCGCACCATGGCGCTGGAGGCACAGCCGATTGGATCGCCTTCGGCGGGTACGCAGGAGCGGCTCGAAGCCATGGCCGAGGAGATCCTGCGCACCAGCGGCACCCGGCTGTGGGATTGAACGTCGGCCTACCGGCCGGGGCGACGCAGCTCGATGGCGAGGAGCTGGAGGGGCTGCTGCCCTCTCATCTGGTGAGCCGCAGCCAGCTCAACGAATGGGAGCAGCAAAACCTCGAGGCCGCCCTGCACTGGCTGACCCGCCAGCGTCAGCACCGGCCGCTGGAAGAGAGCTGGCTGCGGCGTCTGCATCGCGAAATGTTCGGCCAGAGCTGGCGCTGGGCCGGTCAGTACCGCAGCAGCGACAAGAGCATCGGTGCCGACTGGAGGCAGATCCGCATGCAGGTGCCGGCATTGCTGGCCGACATCGCCTTTCAGGTGGAACACCAGGTGGATCCGGTGGATCGAATCGCCATCCGTTTCCATCACCGGCTGGTTTCTATCCACCCATTCCCCAATGGCAACGGCCGCCATGCGCGCCTGATCGCTGATGTCTTGATCGAGCAGATAGGGGCAACTCGCTTCTCCTGGGGAGGCAGCAGCTCCCTGGTCGATACCTCAGGCCTGCGCCAGCAATACATCGCCGCTCTCCAGCAGGCCGACCGTGGTGACTTAGGCGCCCTGCTCGACTTTGCGCGCGCGCGCTGAGCAATCGCCGCAGGGCTCCGGTCGAATTCCTTGAGCGCACCTCTAGGTGCGACAACGGCCGTCCTTCAGCGTGCCACGGCTGGGCCGTGGCGTGCATTGGCCAGCCGCCGCCGCCCTCCGCTCTGGGGCCGGTGATTTAGGGGTGGCAGGCAGGGCCACTTCCCCGCGGCTGCGGTGGCCGGGCATTCGCCCGCGCTGATGGGGAAGGTGCACGGCGACAATTAGGCAACGCGCCCGCCTACGTAGTTGACACAGGGCAATTGGGCGTAAGCCTCCATCTCGAGGTGAGCCAGGCGGATGGTGATCTCCTGCTCAAACAGCGGGCGGAGTTGCCGCCATCGCTTCTGGATCGGGAAGTATTCGGGACTCAAGGGTGCTCAGGTAGTGAGTGCCCCCAGTGGGGCGGTGGGTTTCCCGCTGGCCGTGGGCTCCGGTGACACCGGACCTGGCGCTGGGATGATGTAGTTCCGCCACCTACCGTGGTGGTGCATGCGGTGCATCACCTCAATAAGCCGCGCTTAAGGAAGATCTGACTAGCAGTTGAGGCCTGTCACCTCCTGGGAGGGACACCTGATGGTTCTGGATGGGAATGGCCTGCGGCTTTCCTGCTGCGGCGTCCTGGGTGAGGGATCAGGTCCCAGGGCCTGGCGCTCACAAGCAATCCAGAAGCAATAGCATTGTTAACCCGACTTCTTTAACTCGGCACTACGAGTCTTGGCCCACTTTGACATTGACAAACTGATTGCTTCTAAATTCCACTGGTGTGGACTATTGCGACTACACCCTTTTGATCTGTAGTGAATTCCTGGTTTCAGCAATCCAGCAAGACGCAGCCGCCTTAATGTCTCTCGGCTGACTCCCATCCTAAAGCAGCAGTCTGTCGTTGGAACCCACAAATGAGCATCCGAGATTAATTTAGCCATTGCATTATCTAATGCTAACAACAACCATTGATTGCTGTTGCGGACTCGTTGAACTTATTGGCCGATGGGCAATCGGAGGGCAAGGCCTTGTGCCAGTTCTCGCCTGCGTAGGACACGACAGAATCAATCATTGCGGCGCAGTCGATCTCAGCTATGGGGGTGTGCCACTTTCTACTAGTTGTGGCCGCTTGCATTGGCACGCGCGAATGCTTCCGCAGTGCTCGCTGAGCTAGCCCACCGATATTCCCTTAGATGACATTCGAGGGGATGCCCCATAGCCATGGCCATCGAGCCGGCGTCAATGCCAAGGCAATGTCCCCGCAGGCTGTAGGAGTGACGCAGCGAATATGGAGAAAGGGACTCGCCCTTTTCCTTTTGTGCGGCCTTGAGTTCTCGCCAATATGGCCTGCGCTCCAGGTAGGTAGCAATACAGTCACCTGGACTGGTACCGCTTGACAAGGATGGCAGTAGTACATTTCCCGATCGCCAACGACCAAGCAAGGCACTATCGCTGCGAACCCCAGCATCATTTACTGCAACATTACGCAAAGCTAAGGGGTATAATCGTCGAGGGTTGGTTACGCCACCGCCGGAGCGCTTTCGGTAGTTGCACCACCAGAATTCTGTTCCATCAGCTTTGTCCTCCTTCACTGAAAGGTGCAACAGCTCAATTGGACGAAGACCAAGAATCGCCATCAGGTAAATTGCATCACCCCAGCGTGATCCGGCTGAGTCGGCCGGAAAGCTATCAATAAGTTTGCTGATTTCAATGTCTGTGAGTGTCGCAGCCTCTCGTCTTAAGGTCCCTGAGGGATTGCGCCCAACGAGGTCAGCGAGGCTGGGTGGTGGCGTCCAAATAGAAGGGAAGCCCTCACGTGCAACGCAATGCCTCAGGAATTGGGCCAGGTTCTGAGCACGTATTTCGCGTGTGCGAGATCCTGGTATCCATTTCTTAATGCAGGCTTCAATAAGCTCACCAGATGAAGTGGCCGGAGAGTTGCTGCTAAGTAAACGGAGAGCGTCGTTAAGTACTGGCTCGTACTTTAGGTTCCAGGTTTCTTGCTTTATCGTGTTTCCATGATTTAGTTTTTGATCCTTAAATCTCTCCATGGCATTACTCCAGTCTCCCGTTACGCATGGGTGCTCAGCGACTGCACCTACTGCCAACAGCTGGTGAGGCTTGCTCCGAAATACGGCCTCAGCTGCCTCTGAGAGATTCTCGCCTGCCTCTAAACGTATGGCGATGGCATCGCAAATACGAACAATGTCCGGGACGGATGCCTGACACCAATCAAGCGGAAGCTTGACCGATGGCCTGGATGTCCCAATTCGGATCTGGAGCTTGACAGTTCCACGATGTCCTGTCAGTGACCAAGAACGACGGCCAGGGTTTGCAGTCACCGTTGAGCGGAGGGCCAATACCCATGGCTCCACGAGCTTGCCGGACTTGGCGACGGTGACGGGCATAAGGGCCAGACGTGGGAGCTGAGCGGGAGCTGGGAGACTGCCACAACATGCTGATTGTGGCAGCTTGTGGCGGCAAGACCCGTTGCAGCAACTAGTATAAGACCAGAAACGCTAGCCACGACTAGCCAGCAGCAGTTGCTTTGGGAGCACTAGGTCGCAGGTTCGAATCCTGTCGCCCCGATTGACTTTTCACCGGTTGACCAAGGGAGATGCGCACAAAATGCGCACAATCTCCTGGGTTCTCGCTTCCTCCGCGACGGAAGCGAGAGCTCTTTGAGCCTGCTGCGAGAAAGCAAAAGGGCTCTGCAGAGGGCGAAAGGGGCTTGGGCTATGCCCGAGAGATCGCATGGATCTGAGTTTTTTCCTGCCACCCCTGGTTTCGAGGATCCCCCAGGCTCCTCTTCCTGCCAGTCAGCACCTCAACGGGTCAGCGCCTAATCATTTCCAGCACCACGACACCCCTGGCAACCCCTGCTACAAGCGCAGCCGCAACTGCTACAGGCTCCTGCAGGCCTTGGAAGCCATCAGAGAAGCCCTTATGGCCGGCGGCTGTCTCGGGTGCTCGTCACACCCGAACAGCTGTCCTGGGGCCGGGTCGGGATGGATCAGGCCACCCGCTACGGCCTAGTGCAAGCAACACGGCACCCGCCGGGTTGCTGCTGGTGGAGTTCCTGGATGTGCCCTGGGGCTTAACAAGAGAGCGCAGCGAGGGCTCCAGGCGTCGTCGGCTGTTCTGAACTTGCCACAGCTGCGCCGTGGCTGACGTCAGACAGCCGCCGCCGCCCTCCGCCCCTGCCCTGGGGTGCGGGGATGGAGCGCAAGGGGGGCATGCCCGCGGCTGCGGTGGCGTGGCTACCGGCTGCCGGTGGCTGGCTGGAGTGAGGCCCCAGCTTTCCTCGCGCGGCTGTGCGAGCACAGGTCAGTTCTGATCGGATCTGGTGGCCTTAATTCTTAGTAGGCCTAGACCGCAGGGCATGGCCTTGCTCTCCGCAGATCCATTGCCCTGCCGTAGTTTTAGTCATCCACAAGTGCACTTGTACTGGTAGAATAAGGGCTGCGCCAAAGGCCCCAAGCCCATCGCCTGCGGTAATCCAATCCCTGATCTCGCCATCACTGCTCTATTGCTTTAAACAGCTGTGATGCCCCGATCAGTTGTCACATCTGGCAGCTGATTCATGGATCTTTATCTCTCATCTAGCCCTGAAATAGCCCCATCCCACTCGCTTGTGATCGCAGCCGGGGGTGGTCGTGATCTGGCCTGGCCCCAGCAGCGGGTTGCCGCTGAGCTGCTCGCCCGCAGCAGTGGCCGCCTTGTTCACCTGCTCCTCCATGGCGGTGCCCGCGGCGCTGATGCCGCTATTGGTCGCGCTGCCCAGCAGCTGGGTTGGTCAGCCCTGGTGATGCCGGCCCAGTGGCAGCTCCATGGCCGGGCCGCCGGGCCAATTCGCAATCGCGAGCTGCTCCAGCAGGCCATTGCCAAAGCCGTGGCCCACACCTCCCCGGGCTCGCTCACGTCAGTGCTGGTAGTGGCCTTCCCCGGTGGTGCCGGCACGGCCTCGCTGGTGAGAGAAGCCCGCCGCATGGCGTCGCGTTCTCCGGTGCCGATTGCCGTGGTCGAGGTCAGCCCAGCTGCCGGGCTCTGCGCCGTGCCAGTCGGTGTCGGCTGCTCCTGATCACCCAGCACCACAAGCCTTTGGCGCCCCTGGTGGTCCGGTCCGTTCTTTCCATCTCCATCGTTTTCTCATCCTCATGGCTGTTCTCACTCCCATCCAGGCCGCTGCCGTCAAACCGCTAGCGGCTCCTCCAGCTGCAGGCCCCGCCTGCTCCCTGCAGCGCTCCGGTTCCCTCTGGCAGCTGGGCAGCGAGGCCCAGGAGCTCACTACCGCTATCTCCCAGCTAGCCGAGCAGCTGGAAGCTGATGATCCCGAGCAGCGCGCTCTGGCCCTGGCCGAGTTGGAGGCAGCCCTACTGGCAGAAGAGGGCAATAAGCAGGCCCTCGCCGCCAAAGCAGATGCCACCTGCTGGGTAATTGAGCACCTGCGCGGCCAGTCCACCTACCGCCAGCAGCAGGCCAAGCGCCTCGCCGATTTAGCCCGCTCTGATGCCGGCAGGGCTGATGCCCTGGAGGAATCGCTGATCTTTGTCCTTACCCAGCTGCAGCCGGCGGCTACGCGCTTCTCCTTCCCCGATCACGAGCTCACAAGCCGCAAGTCCCAGTCCGTAGTGATCGACGACGATGAGGCCCTCGATGCCGAGTGGCTCACTTTCTCCACCACCAGCAAGCCAGACAAAAACGCCATCAAAGAAGCCCTTAAAGCCGGCCGCCAGATCACAGGCGCTCAGCTGCTCAACCGCCGCTCCTGGCGCATCCACTGACGGGGGGCAGAGCCCCCCTCGATATGGGTCTGCTGCAAGGGCGGGCCCATCCCCCTTCCACCCAAATCACCTCTCACATCTCAGTATTCCCATGACCACCGCTGTCTTCTCCACCGAGCAGATCGCTGCTCTTTCCGCTCCACTAGATCGCGCCAAGGTCCAAACCCGCAGCCAGGCCGGCCGCTCCCTGGCCTATTTGGAGGGGTAGCAAGCGATTGCAGAAGCCAACCGCATCTTTGGCTTTGACGGCTGGCAACGCGAAACCATTGCCGTGCAGTGCGTCTCTGAGCGGGAGCGCACCCTGGGCAGCAGCAACCGTGCCGGCTGGGGTGTCACCTACACCGCCCGGGTGCGCATCAGCGTTGGAGATGTCATACGAGAAGGCAGCGGCGCCGGCCACGGCATCGACGTCGACTTGGGCCAGGCCCACGAATCTGCCCTCAAGGAGGCCGAAACCGACGCCATGAAGCGCGCCCTGATGACCTTTGGCAATCCCTTTGGTCTGGCGCTCTACGACAAGCAGCAGCGGGAGGTCACCAGCTCGGCCACTCCGGCCTCTAACGCCAACCCCAGCAGCAGGCCAGCAGAAGTGGCGCCTGGGCGCGAGTCCCAATCGACTGCTCAGCGAGAGATAGATCCCAGCCTTGATCCGCTTGATCCAGGCACGATTCACCAGCTACACAGCACCATTCGCTCCCTGCCTCGCCCGGCACTGGAAGGTCTCACCAAGGCATTCCGCAAGCGTTTTCAGGTGCCGCCAGATGCACCCTCAATTGCTGATCGCATCAGCCAGCGCCGCCATCACGAATGGATTGAGGCCTTCCTTGTGCAACAACAGCAGCTGGTGGCCTGAGCATCAGCGCTGCAGCAACCAGCGCAGCAGCGACAGGCCGATGATCAGGCCGATGCCGGTGTTCCAGAGCCGGGACGGACGCTCGGCTAACCGCTGCAGCCAGCCCTGCCGCTACGACCGTTGGAGCCAGAGCCTGGAGGTGACTTTTGGAGAGGTGATGCCCAGCGGGGAGCCACCGCTGCTGAAACACCGCAGGGAGCTGATGCGAAATGAGGCAATCAAGCTCTGGGCCCAGAAGCGCAGAGCCGGCTGGCAGGCCTGCGAGCCGCAGTGGATCCCACCGCAGCCGCCCAGGGTTTGAGTGAATGCGCCGTTGGCGGATCGGCCCGTCAGCATGGGGATACTCGTGTTCACCCGTGCTCCTGAACCCCTTCTTTCCGTTCAGCACTGCCAAGGTGCTGAGCCTCAAGGCCACCGTGCTGCTGCTGCTCACCCTGCTGGTGTGCCTTGCCGAGAAGGCTGATCAAACAGAGGTGCAATCTACGGTGGGGACATGAGTAAGAGCACGCCAAAAAGCGTGCTGGCTCCTACATCATCAAGTCATCAACCAGCTCAAGCTCGTGGAGGATATACAGAGTAAAATCGATATTTGCTTTAATTCAAAACCTATTCCAGAGACCATGAACCCGAGTCGCCTTTATCTCATTTTTTCCGCAGCTGGGCTGCTGCCAATTGCGCTTAGCTACGGAATTGACCCAAATCGGATCCTCCCAAATCTCTTGAAAATTCAACCTATGGGAGGGGATTTAGTTCACATCCTTAGGGCCGTGATGGGTCTCTACCTTGCAATCCTTGCCCTTTGGCTATTAGGCGCGATCCGTGGCGGATCATTGATGCGTACAGCTATAATTAGCGAGATAGTATTTATGTCTGGATTAGCAGCCGGCAGACTTCTTGACATGCTTCTAAACGGCTGGCCAAGTCCAATCCTAATTGTGTATACCGTTGCAGAGTTGGTGTTGGCCTCATTGGGAATTCTTTGTTTGTTCAGTCATGACAGAAATTCTGAAGCCACCGTTG
>NZ_JAGQCR010000005.1:0-38341 GCF_024346295.1 Cyanobium sp. BA20m-14 | reverse complement strand
CGCTTCCGGGTGCGGATCGAGGCGGATCGGGCCAGTTGCCCGGTGCTGCTCTCCAACGGCAACTGCGTCGAAACCGGCGACCTCGACGGCGGGCGCCACTTCGCTGTTTGGGACGACCCCTTCCCCAAACCCTCCTATTTATTTGCCCTGGTGGCGGGCCAGCTTGAGGAGGTGACAGACAGCTTCACCACCGCCAGCGGCCGCCAGGTGGCCCTGCGCATCCACGTGGAGCCCGGCGATGGGCCCTACACCGGCCACGCCATGGCTTCCCTGAAGCGCGCCATGGCCTGGGATGGGCAGCGCTATGGCCTCGAATACGACCTCGATGAATTCAACATCGTGGCGGTGCGCCATTTCAACATGGGCGCAATGGAGAACAAGAGTCTCAATATTTTTAACTCCAAGCTCGTACTAGCCGATGCGGAAACCGCCAGCGATGGCGAGCTGGAGCGCATCGAAAGTGTGATCGGCCACGAGTATTTCCACAACTGGACTGGTAACCGCATCACCTGCCGCGACTGGTTCCAGCTGTCGCTCAAGGAAGGGCTCACCGTGTTTCGGGACCAGTGCTTCACGGAGGATCTGCACGGTGCCGCCCTCAATCGGATTGAAAACGTAGCCCTGCTGCGCAACACCCAGTTCCGCGAGGATGCCGGCCCCACCGCCCATCCGGTGCAACCGGATGCCTACCAGGCGATCGACAACTTCTACACCACCACGATCTACGAGAAGGGATCGGAGCTAATCCGCATGCTCCACACCCTGTTGGGGGAGGAGACTTTCATGGGGGGGATGGCGCTCTATGTAAGCCGCCACGACGGCACGGCCGCCACCTGCGAAGACTTCGTGCAGGCCATGGAGGATGGGGCCGCCCAGGGGTGGGCTGCCGATCCGCTGGCCCCGCGCTTTGATTTTTCCCAGTTCCGCCGCTGGTATCACCAGGCCGGCACGCCCCGGCTACACATCCAGCGCCACTGGGATGGCGACACCGGCGTGCTGGAGCTGCTGGTGCAGCAGCACACCCCAGCCACCCCCGGCCAGAGCGACAAGCAGCCCCTGGTGATCCCCCTGGCCCTGGGCCTGCTGGACCAGGCCGGCGAGCCCCTGGCGGTGCAGTTGGAAGGGGAGCCAGCCGCCGCCACACCAAAAGGGGCGGGCACCCGCCTACTGGTGATCGACCAGGCCGAGCAGAGCCTGCGCCTGGTGGGCTTGCCCCGCCAGCACCACCCGCCTGCCCTATCTCTGCTGCGCCAGTTCTCCGCCCCGGTGCTGCTGGAGATGGGCCGGCCCACCGCCGAGCTGGTGCACCTGCTGGCCGCCGACAGGGACCCCTTCGCCCGCTGGGACGCGGGCCAGGTGCTGTTGCGCCAGGCGGTGCTGGCCCGGGCCGGCGGTGGGGGTGATTCGCTGCTGGAGGAGGAACTTATTGACGCCTTCGGCCGGATCCTGGCCGACCCCTCCCTCTCGGAAGCCAGCCGCAGTGTGCTTATGTCCCTGCCCGGCATGGCCGAGCTGGAGGCTGCCTGCAGCGCAGCCGGCCAGGAGCCTGATCCGCCGGCCCTGTTTGCCGCCCTGCTGGCGCTGCAGGGGCGATTTGGCACTGCCCTGGCCGAGCCCCTTACAGCGGCCCTGGAGCGCTGCACGCCCCAGTGGGGCCTGGCCCGAGGGCAACGGCGACCGCCTGCTCACCGGCACAGTCTGGAGTTGGCTGGTGGCGGCTGGGGGAGCTGGGGCGGCTCGAGCAGCAGTGGCGGCGGTGCGGGGGCCTTCGATGACCCTGGCCCGGGCCGCACTGCGGGCCCTGCAATGTCAGCCAATCCCCGAGCGTCAGCAGGCGCTAGATGCTTTCTACCAGCGCTGGCAGCACAGGCCCGTGATCCTCGATGCCTGGTTTGGTCTGGAGGCCTCAGCCCCCTTTGCCGATGGGCTGGAGCGGGTGGCACGGCTGCTGGAGCACCCCCGCTTCGATCCGGCCGCCCCCAATTCGGTGCGGGCCGTACTGGGCGGCCTGGCCGCCAATGCGCCTGTGTTCCACGCCGCCGATGGCTTGGGTTACAGCTTCATGGCGGAGCGCATCGCCGAGCTCGACCAGCGCAACCCGATCACGGCCTCGCGCCTGGCCAAGGTATTTAGCCGCTGGCAGAGCTACGGCCCGGCCCGCGCCGCGGCCATGCGCGGGGCCCTCGAGCAGCTGGCTGCCGCAGCGCTCTCAACCAACAGCGCTGAGGTGGTGGGCCAGTGCCTGGGAGCGGGCCAGGGCCTGGGGGGGATTTAGGCCCTCAGCGCCGGGGCAGCGGCAAAGGTGGTGGCGGCCGCAGCGGACCGCTGAGGCTCTGGTGTAGCTGGCGGAAGGCGGCCTGGCGGTAGGGGGGCCCCTCCTCGCCGGCATGCAGGCCCCACAGGCCCTCCCAGTAGAAATAGATCACCCCGTGGCCGCGGCTGGTGGCCAGTTGGGCTTTCTGGGCCAGGGTGGCCATGGCCGGGGTGCGGCCGCCGAAGCCCGCCAGGATGCCGATCTCCACCGGCATGCCCCAGCTGCGCGCCTTCACCAGGGCCGGTTGGTTGAGGTCCTTCTCGAACCCCTTCAGCGAGTAGGCGTAGTTCTGCACCACCAGGTCGTCGATCAGCTCCCCCAGGGCCCAGAGCTCCCAGTCCTGCAGCCAGTGGTTGTAGGCAAAGCGAAAGGGCCCGGGCGAGAGGCTGATCAAGGTGCCCGAGCGCTTCAGCTGGCTGCGCATTTCCCGCAGCAGTCCGGTGAGCTGCTGGCGCCGCCAGCGCATCCAGGACCGCTCGGTGTGGTCATCGGGCGGTTCGAGGCCCGTTTCTGCGAGGTAGCGGGCACGGCTGAACGGGTCATAGCCCAGCTCCACCGGCCAGGCGAAATGGTCGTCGAGCTGGATACCGTCAACGTTGCAACGCTGCACGATCTCGCCGATCAGGCCGAGGAAGCGTTGCCGCACCCCCGGGTGGGCGGGGTTGAGCCACACCATCGGCTTGCCGTGCATAGCCATCTCGCTGCTGCCGTCGCGGCGTTGCAGCACCCAGTCGGGATTTTGGGCCACCACCGCGGCATCGGCCGGCTCCATCAGGCCATATTCAAACCAGGGAATCACCTGGAGCCCGCGCCGGTGGGCGGCCTGGGTGAAACGACAGATTGGATCGAGATTGGGGTTGGCCTTGGCCAGGGCCGGCTCCATCGGCGCATGGCGGGAGCTGTGGAAGGTGGCTCCCCGGCTCCACACATTCGGGTAGAGGGTGTTGAAGCCCGCATCGGCCAGCTCCCTCACCGCCCGGTCGATCCGGGCGGGGTCGTAATAGAGGGGGCTGGGGCTATTGGTGAGCCAAACGCCGATGCGCCGGGATGGGGCCGGCTGGCTCTGGGCCAGCAGGGGGAGCGGGGCAAGGGCCCAGGGCAGGGTGAGCAACACGCTCACCGCAGCTGGCAGGAAGGCCTTTAGCCGGGCGAAGCGACGCAGGGGGGCGGGTTTCAACGGGTTTCTACGCTGGCGAATTCAGCGGAACATCGAACTCACCGAGCTCTCATCGTGGATCCGCCAGATGGCCTCACCCAGCATGTTGGCCACCGAGAGCACCTGCAGCTGGGGGAATTTGCAGTCTTCGCTGGGGGGAATGCTGTTGGTGACGATCACCTCCTCAAACAGGCCAGGCTCGGAAAGCCGCTCGATCGCCGGCGGCGAAAACACGGCATGGGTGGCGCAGGCCAGCACCCGGGTGGCGCCGCGCTGGCGCAGCAGCCGCGCCCCGGCACAGATCGTGCCACCGGTGTCGATCATGTCGTCGATCAGAATTGCCGTCTTGCCGGCCACCTCACCGATCACGGTGAGGCTTTGGGCCACGTTGTGGCCGGAGCGGCGCTTGTCGATGATCGCCAGGGGGGCATCGTTCATCTGCTTGGCGAAGGCCCTGGCCCGCGCCACCCCGCCCACATCCGGAGACACCACCACCAGGTCGGCGAGATTTTTGCTCCGCAGGTAATCCACCAGCACTGGCGAGCCGTAGATGTGGTCGCAGGGGATGTCGAAGTAGCCCTGAATCTGGGCCGAGTGCAGGTCCATGGCCAGCACCCGGTCGACGCCGGATTTGGCGAGAAGGTTGGCCACCAGCTTGGCGGTGATCGACTCCCGCCCGGCCGTTTTGCGATCGGCGCGGGCGTAGCCGTAGTAGGGGATCACGGCCGTGATCTGGCGGGCCGAAGCCCGTTTACAGGCATCCACCATGATCAGCAGCTCGATCAGGTGGTCGTTCACCGGAGCGCAGGTGGGCTGGATCAGAAACACGTCGCAGCCGCGGATCGATTCCTGGATCTGGATGTAGAACTCGCCATCGGCGAAGCGTTTGATCACCCGGGGGCCATCGGGAACCCCCAGGTAGGCGGCGATTTCCCGGGCCAGGGCCTGGTTGGAGTTGCCGCTGAACAGCCGCAACCGCCGGGTGTCATGGATCGACTCGATCGGGCTGCCTTGGGGAGCGACGCGATCAGCGGTCAGGAAACTGGTCACGGCGAGCGCGCAAGCGTCTGCTGGCCCCTGATCGTAGAAGCGAGACTGGCTGCTGAGTGCAAACAACCATGACGCTTTCCGTGCCTCGGTTGGACCAGCCCCTGGTGGTGGTTGCTGGCGGCGCGGCCATGGCGGTGACGGCACTGCAGCACAGGGCAGCACCGGCCCTGGCAGCGGCCCTCGGGCTGCCCTGGTGGGAGCCCCTCCGGCCGGAGAGCCCCCAGGTGGCCCTGGCGGCCCTGGCGGGCCGGGGCCCCTGCCTGGTGCCGCTACCGATCGATCCGGGCCTGCCCCTGGAAGCGGGAGCGGGCCACTGGGCCGAGGCTCTCGGCGCCTGGCGCCAGCCGGCATTGCTGCTGCTGGCCGGGGAGCAGCTCAACAGTGGGCTGCCGGCAGCGATGACGGCCCTGCTGCTCCAGTGGCGGGTGCCCCTACTGGGGTTGGTGCAGGCCGATGGCCCCTGGGAAGCCCCCGCTCGCCGCGGGGATGGCCTGCCATGGCTGGGGGGCCTCGATGGGGCCGAGGGGCTGGCCCTGGCCCTGGAGCTGCGTTGGCGCCAGATCGGAGCCGACTGAGGCTCCAGGCGTCTAGGGAGTGGGGGCCACCGCTGGCCAGAGGGGCACCGCCGCGCCGGGGTCGATTTGCCGCAGGGGCGGCACACCTGGGCGGGCCGGTTCTTGCGGGGCCGGTTCTGGCGGGGCAAGGGGCACGGCTGTGAATTGCACCGTTTCTGGTCGGCTGAGGCCTGCCGCCAGCAGGCTCAGGGTTTCCGCCTGGGTGAGGTTGGTGGCCATGCCCTCCCTGCTCAGAAATTGGCTCAGGCTGGTGAGCCGGCCCAGGTGCTCGGGCAGGGCCATTTCCCGCACCAAAGCGCGCAGCACCAACTGGTGGTTTTCCTGGCGGCTTTGCTCCGGGCGGCTGGGATCGCGAAAGCGCACCAGCTGCTCCACCTGGCTGCCCCGCAGCCGTTGCAGCCCACCCTGCAGATCGATCGTGAAGCCCTGGCTTTTGTCGCTGTAGCGAAGGGAGCGGGTGGGGTTGGCGGCGATGCTGCCGAGGCCATCCACCAGGCTGCGCAGGGTGGCTCGACCCAGCACCAGATAGCGATCTGGCACACCTGGCTCCAGCCCCACCAGGCTGCTCACCGCGTCGGCGATCAGGGCGGGACCGCCCAGTCGGTAGAGGCTGCCAATGCCCTGGGGACGGCTCTGGCCGGGGATCTGCACCGCCAGATTGGCTGGCAGGGTGAGCACCTGCAGCGGCCCCTGGGGATTGATCCGCAGCAGCAGCAGGGCATCGGCATTGGCGGGGCCAGGCGGGGCCGCGCGGTTGAGGGGATCGGCGGGGCGTTCGCTATCCAGGCCGATCACCAGCACGGTGACACTGCGGCTTGGGGCTTTGGCCAGGTCGGCTGGGGTGAGCTGCTGGACCAGCTGGCTGGAGCGGTCAGGTTCGGGCCAGATCCAGGCAAACAGGCCCAGCCCCACAGCCAGGCCAGCACCGGCCATGGCCAGTCGCAGCGGCACCGCTCCCCGGCGGCGCTTCGGCTGGTCTGAACTCTGAGCCATGGTCAGGCGGAGCGACGCCCACTTTCGCCCACCACCCTGCGGCCCACACCCGATAGGTTGGGCCCCTGCTGATGCCCCAGGGCTGTCCGGTAATGGCTGTCAGTGCTCCCCATGAGCGGGCAAGGCCCCTGGCCAAGGGAAGTATCTATCCTGCCAAAGACCTGTGTAGCCAGTGCGGCCTCTGCGACAGCCGCTGGGTGGCCTACGTCAAGCAGAGCTGCGCCTTCCTGACCCAGCGCTTTGAGGCGATGGAAACGGAAGCCCACGGCCGCAGCCGCGACCTGGAAAACGACGACGAGCTCTATTTCGGCGTGCAGCAGCGCATGCTCACCGCCCGGCTGCAGCGGCCCATAGAAGGAGCCCAGTGGACGGGCATCGCCAGTCGCATCGGCGTACTTGCCCTGGAAACGGGCCTGGTGGATGCGGTGCTGTGTGTGGGCCAGAGCCCTGACGACCGCTTCACCCCCGTGCCCCAGCTGGCCCGCACCCCGGCCGAGGTGCTCGCCGCCCGGGTGAATAAGCCCACCCTCTCCCCCAATTTGGAGGTGCTCGAGCAGCTGCCCGGCAGCGGCATCCGCCGGCTCCTGGCCATCGGCGTGGGCTGCCAGATCCAGGCCCTGCGGGCCGTGCAGCCCACCCTGCCGCTCGAGCAGCTCTACGTGCTGGGCCTACCCTGCGTTGACAATGTGTCCCGTCAGGGGCTGCAGACCTTCCTGGAGAGCACGGTGAGCTCACCGCAGACGGTGGTGCACTACGAGTTCATGCAGGATTTCCGCATCCACTTCCGCCACAGCGACGGCCGCGAGGAAACCGTGCCGTTTTTCGGGCTCGACACCCCGAAGCTCAAGGACGTATTCGCGCCCAGCTGCCTGAGCTGCTTCGACTACACCAACGCCGGCGCCGACCTGGTGGTGGGCTACATGGGTGCGACCTTCGGGCGCCAATGGCTCACGGTGCGCAACCCCAAAGGCCAGCAGCTGCTGGATCTGGTGGAGGCAGAGCTGGATGTGGCTCCGGTGACCAGCAGTGGCAACCGCCAGGCGGCGGTGCAGCAGGGCATCGAGGCCTACGACAAGGCCGTGAAGCTGCCGCTCTGGTTGGCCCAGCTGATCGGCCTTGTGGTGGAGCGCTTCGGGCCGAAGGGCCTGGAATACGGCCGCTTCTCGATCGATTCCCACTTCACCCGCAACGCCCTCTGGTTGCGGCGCAATCACCCTGAAAAGCTGGAGGCCCACATCCCGGCCTTTGCCCAGAAGATCATCAGCCGCTACCGGCTGCCAAAAACATGAAGGCCCCCGACCTGCGTCGTGCCGGCGTACTGCTCCATCCCACGGCCCTGCCTGGCCCCGGGGGCTGCGGCAGCTTTGGCCAGGCCTGCCAGGACTGGCTGGCCCTGCTCGGCCGCCACGGCATCGGGGTTTGGCAGTTGCTGCCCCTGGCCCCCACCGACGGCACCGGCTCCCCCTACAGCTCCCCCAGTGGCTCGGCCCTCAACCCCTGGCTGCTCGACGGCGAGCAACTGGTACAGCAAGGCTTTTTGCAGTGGGCCGACCTGGAGATGCTGCCTGGGGCGGCCGCTGGGGCAGGCCGCCTGGATCTGGACGCCATGCCGGCCCGCAGCCAGGCCATGGGGGAAGCCCTGGCCCGCCGCTGGCCGGCGCAGCCGACCGAGCAAAAGCAAGCCTTCGCCCGCTGGCGCCGCCGCCAGCGGGGCTGGTTGGCCGACCACGCCCTTTTCATGGTGATTCGGCGCCTCCAGGAGGGGCAGCCCTGGTGGCTGTGGCCCGAGCCCCTGGCCCGGCGTCAGGGCCAGGCCCTGCGCAGGATCGCGGCGCAGCAGGCCAGCGGGCTCCTGGCGGAAGAACTGCTCCAATGGCAACTCCAGCGCCAGTGGCTGCAGCTGCGCAAGCAGGCCGAGCGCTCTGGTGTGCAGGTGCTCGGTGACCTGCCCTTCTACGTGGCCCACGACAGCGCCGACGTGTGGGCCCACCCGGCCCTGTTTTCGTTGCAGGGCGATGGTCGTCTCACGGCCCAGAGTGGGGTGCCACCGGATTACTTCTCAGCGACGGGCCAGCTCTGGGGCACGCCGGTCTATCGCTGGCCCATACACCTGTTAACCGGCTTCCGCTGGTGGTTGGCGAGGCTGCAGCGTCAGTTTGAGCTATTTGATCTGTTGCGCCTCGACCACTTCCGCGCCCTGCAGGCCTTCTGGAGTGTGCCCGGCGATGCAACCACCGCCGAGCATGGCCATTGGGCCTGGTTCCCTGGCTGGCCCCTGCTGACCCTGCTTTGGTTGCGCCAGGGTATGAGATTGCCCCTGATCGCCGAAGATCTCGGCGTGATCACCCCAGCGGTGGAGGCCCTGCGCGACGCCTTCGGGCTGCCGGGCATGAAGATCCTCCAGTTTGCCTTCAACGGGGATTCGACCAACCCCTACCTGCCGGCCAACATCCAAGGCCCCCACTGGGTTGTGTACACGGGCACCCACGACAACGCCACCACGGTGGGCTGGTGGCAGAGCCTCGATGGAGACTCCCGCCAGAGGCTGGCCGAGGCGGTGGGGGCACCGATCACGGCACCGGCCTGGCAGCTGCTCGAGTTGGCCCTGGCAAGCCCGGCCAACCTGGCCGTAGTGCCGCTCCAGGATCTGCTGGAACTGGACGATCGGGCCCGCTTCAACACCCCCGGCACCAGCTCGGGCAACTGGACCTGGCGGCTGGAGCAGCCGATCGCCGACCTGGAGGGCAAGCTGCAGGGCTATGGGGAGATGGCCGCGCGCTACCAGCGCCGCAGCTGACTGGCCCCCTGGCCCCGGGCCGCCAGCTCCAGGGGCCGCAGGTCTGGATAGAGCTTGAGCAGGGTCTGCTCGGGACTGGGCGCTTTGACCTGCTCCTGCGGCGGCAGGGGGGGGATGGGTCGCAGGGCCAGCAGCCCCTGGGATGCAATCTTCTGCTGCTGGAGATTCAAGCCATAGACCAGGGCGAGGGTGAGCACCCCGTAGAGAACCGTGCCCTGCCAGGTGGTGAAGACATCGATGGAGCCTGGGGTGAAGCGCAGTGAATCCCCTTGCCGCTGCTGGCGGGCCTGCTGCTGGTTGCCCCTGGCCAACATCGGATCCAGGCAGCCGGAGGGCAGATCCAGGTGCCGTTCAATCAGCGGCAGCATCGTGCGCAGGTAGGTGGCCTCCGGCAAGCGATCGGGCCAGCCCCGCTCCAGGGCCTCCAGCACGGCCGCGCTGACCCGGGTATCGAGGGCCAGCTGCCGCAGGCTCAGACCCCGCTCCTCCCGCCGCTGCCGCAGCTGACGCCCGGCCGCCAGCAGGGGGTCGAGCTCGGGTTCGGGCGCAGCCGCTGGCTGGGAACGGGGTTTTCGCCCCAGCCAGCGGCCAAGGCGACCCCGCAGGCGCGTCGGTGGCAACTGGCTGGGCGGGTTCAGGAGGGGAATTTTAATGCCTGCCATTCCTGGTGATCGAGGCGGCGCCAGCCACCTTCCGGCAGGTCAGCCAGCCGCAGGGAACCGATCGCCCAGCGCTGCAAGTCCAGCACCGGATGGCCCAGAAGCGCTGCGGTGCGACGGATCTGGCGGTTGCGCCCCTCCCCCATCACCAGTTCCAGCTCGGTTGCCTGGCTGGTTTGCTGGATCAGACGCAGCCCGACGGGCTGGCTGGGCTGGCCGTCCAGGGGGACGCCGGCGGCCCAGCGCGCCAGGGCCTGGGCCGACGGCCGCCCCTCAACCCAGACCCGGTAGGTCTTGCGGTGGCCGTAGCGGGGATGGCTGAGCCGCAGGGTTAAATCGCCCTGATTACTGAGCAGCAGCGCGCCGCGGCTGTCGGCATCGAGGCGACCGACGGGATGGAGCCCCCGGCCCTGGCGCAGCTCGGCTGGCAGCAGCTCCAACACCGTGGGCCGGCCCCTGGGGTCCCGGCAGCTGCAGAGCACGCCAACGGGCTTGTTGACCAGTAGCAGCATGGGCTCCGGCCTGGCCGCCAGGGCCTGGCCCCGCACGCTGATCCGGTCGGAGGCGGGATCGGCCCGATCGCCGAGCTGGGCCAGGGCGCCATTGACCTGGACCAGACCCTGGCGCAGCAGGGTTTCGGCCTGGCGCCGCGAACAGAGGCCGGCGGCGGCCATCAGTTTCTGCAACCGTTCAGCGGCCAATTCATCCATGCATGACTCCCATGCTGCCTCCCAGCGAAGGATGGTAGGGTTACGAAACGAAAGAGTTTCGCAACCCTGCTCAAGCCATGCCCGCATTAGAAGGCGATCTGGTGCGCAGCTACCTGCGTGACATCGGCCGGGTGCCGCTGCTGAGCCACGAGCAGGAGATCACCCTGGGCCGTCAGGTGCAGGAGTTGGTCGCCCTCGAGGAGCTGGAGCTGGAGCTGGAAAGCCGCCTGGGCGCCAAGCCCAGCCAGGCCGAGCTGGCCCAGGCTGCCGGGCTGAGTGCACCCCTGCTCAAGAAGCGGCTGCAGGCGGGCCGCCGGGCCAAGGAGCGGATGGTGGCGGCCAACCTGCGGCTGGTGGTGAGCGTGGCCAAGAAGTACACCCGCCGCAACATGGAGCTGCTGGATCTGATCCAGGAGGGCACGATCGGCCTGGTGCGGGGCGTCGAGAAGTTCGATCCCACCCGGGGCTACAAGTTTTCAACCTATGCCTACTGGTGGATTCGCCAGGGCATCACCCGGGCGATTGCCGAGAAGAGCCGCACGATCCGGCTGCCGATCCACATCACCGAAACCCTCAACAAGCTCAAGAAGGGCCAGCGGGAGTTGAGCCAGCTGCTGGGTCGCACCCCGACGGTGACCGAGCTGGCCGAAGCGGTGGAGCTGCCGGAGGAGGAGGTCAAAGACCTGCTCTGCCGGGCACGCCAGCCGGTGAGCCTGGAGACCAAGGTGGGCGACGGCGATGACACCGAACTGATCGACCTGCTGGCAGGCGATGGCGAACTGCCCGAGGAGCGGGTGGATGGGGAGTGCCTCAAGGGCGACCTGCGGGCCCTGCTGGAGCAGCTGCCAGAACTGCAGGGCCGCGTTCTGAAGATGCGCTACGGCATCCCCTGCGCCGACAATCCCGAGGGCGGCGAGCCCATGAGCCTCACCGGCATTGGCCGCATCCTCGGCATCAGCCGCGACCGGGTGCGCAACCTGGAGCGCGACGGCCTAGCTGGCCTGCGCCGGATCAGCGACGCAGTGGAGGCCTACGTAGCCGGCTGAGGCCCCTGGGCATCAATCGGTAGAGGCTGCTAGCAGGCAGTAGGCCAGCGATATGGCACCTGGGTCCGGATGGCCCAGGCTGCGCTGGCCATGGGGGCGGGCCCGCCCTCGCTGCGGCAGCAGATCCGCGGTGGCGGTGGCTGCCGCCAGGCTGGTGTTTGCGGCGTTCTGCAGGGCCTGAGCCAGATCCAGGCCCGCCTCCAGGTCAGCCCGGAGCCGCAGGCAGAAGGGCTGAAGGGCATCCAGCATGGTTTTGTCGCCCGGTGCCGCCTGGCCCAGGTCGATCACGGCCTGCAGGGCGGCCCCAAAGGCTGCGGCTACATCGTTGGGCCCGATTTCCGTCGCCTGGGCCAGGGATTGGCCCGCCGCCAGCAGGGCACCACCCCACAGGGCTCCGGAGGTGCCACCACCGTGGTCTGACCAGGCCTCGCCCGCTTCCATCAGCACCTCCCCGGGGCCGCACCCGCGCCCGCAGGCGCCGATGGCGCTCTCCCGGGCTCCCCGAATGCCCCGCAGCATCCCCAGGCCATGGTCCCCATCGCCGGCCACGGCATCGAGGCCCCCGAGTTCCTCGACCCGCTCCTGCAGTTCCTCCTCCACGGCTTTGAACCGTGCCAGCAGCGCCTGCTGCGCGGGCGTCAGGGGGGCGGGCTGTGTAGGGGAGGCTGAGGGGGGCTCTGGGGGGAGTTCCGGCTCGGGCCGTTGGGTCGCCGGCTGCTGGGGGCCATCAGACTCGGCGGCCAGCTGGCCGCGCCGGTAGGCGGCGCTGTCGGCGGCGGCGTTCCAGAAGCCCTCCAGCTCCCCATCCAGCCAGAAGAGGCTGAGCGACACCCCGGCCATGTCGAGGCTGGTGACCAGTTCGCCGCATTCACAGTCGGCCATCACCACACCCCTGCCTTGCAGCTCCCGGTTCACCGCCCCGAAGAGCACGAACAGCTCTTCGTATTTGAAGCAGCCCAGCCCGTTCAGCAGCACCACCAGCCGTTGCTGGTCTTCGGGCACATCCGCCGGCCGTTCGGCCAGCAGCCGCTCCACCAGCAGCGCCGCCAGGATGCTGGCCTCGGTGAGGGGCCCCTCGCTCAGGCCGGGTTCGCCGTGGAGCCCCATGCCGATGGCCATGCGGCCGCTGGGGACCTCAAACAACGGCTGCTCCGCTCCCGGAAGGGTGCAGCCACTGAAGGCCACGCCCAACGTGCGGGTGCGCCCGTTGGCCTTGCGGGCGAGCCGTTCCACCTCATCGAGGGGCAGGCCGGCTTCGGCGGCGGCGCCGGCCACCTTGTACACCGCCAGGCCACCGGCGATGCCGCGCCGCAACTCCTGCTGGTCGATGGGGGCGCTGGCGATGTCGTCGGTGACGGTCACGATGCGCACGTCGATCCCCTGGCGGCGCAGTCGTTCGGCTCCGAGCGTGAAGTGCAGCACATCTCCGGCGTAGTTGCCGAAGGTCAGCAGCAGGCCTGCGCCGCGCTCCACGGCCGATCCCACCCGCACCACCTGGCCGGCCGAGGGGGAGGCAAAGATGTTGCCGCACACGGCCCCGGCGGCCAGGCCCCGGCCCACCAGGCCGGCAAAGGCCGGATAGTGGCCGGAGCCGCCGCCCACCACGACACCCACCTGGCCGGTGGGAATCGGGGCCAGCCGCATCACCCCGCCATCAATGCGGCGCACATGCCTGGGGTAGGCCGCCGCGAAGCCGTCGATGGCCTCGCTGGCGAAGTTGGCGGGATCGGTCGGTAAGTAGCCCATGGCCCAAGGTTATTCAGCTATTGAGCCCCAAATGAATGGGGCGCTGGAAGGTCGTCCAGCCGCGCCGGCAGATCCTCCGGCACTCGAAAGATTTCTCGGCGTCCATCCTTGCCCGGAAGTAGCAGCCCCCGGGATGCCAGCTTCTGCAGATCGCTGCGGGCGGTCTGATGGCTGACGCCATGGCTGTTCTGGTGGCAGAGCACTGAATAGCGGAAGCCCGAACGCCTCAGCGCATGCAGCAGCAGGGCCAGTTGGCGATGGTTTAGGCCCTCCATTCCCTCAAGCCGCTGCTGCAGGGTGCCCACCTCATGGGCCTTGCGCTCCAGATAGGTGTGCAGGCTGCCGATGGCCTGCTGGATCACCTTCACCTGGGCCAGCAGGAAATAGGTGAGGTCGTTGTCGTCGCTCTCGCTGAGCAGGAATGAACGCTCGT
Organism: Cyanobium sp. BA20m-14; assembly: GCF_024346295.1. Taxonomy (NCBI): domain Bacteria; kingdom Bacillati; phylum Cyanobacteriota; class Cyanophyceae; order Synechococcales; family Prochlorococcaceae; genus Cyanobium; species Cyanobium sp. BA20m-14. The sequence goes on along the minus strand of NZ_JAGQCR010000005.1, from coordinate 24,862 downwards.
ACTGTCCTCGGGCCTTGTTGATCACCGAGGAGATCGAGATGAATTCAAATAACCAGTAGCCCTGATGGAGCATCGCCCAGTAAAAGAGCGCCCTTGCCGTGCGGCCATTGCCATCACAGAAGGGGTGGTCATAGGACAGCCAGAAGTGCACAGCGATGGCCCGCACCACCGGGTGAATGAACACCTTTGGGGTCTCGCCATTTGCAAAGCGGCATAGCTGCTCCAAGCGCTCGGGCAGTTCCTCCGCCGGTGGTGGCACGTGGAAGACGGTGCCGTAGGCGTCATCCACCACCACCTCTTTGCCTGGCGGGCGCAGCCGTCCGGCATCCGCCGGGTCATCAAGGCTGTTCTCGCTCACCAGCCTGTGCAGATCTAGAACCAGCTGGGGCGTCAGCGGTTGATCCCGCAACTCCCGGATGCGCTGCATCGTCAGGAAGTTGTTGAGGATCATCCGCTCGGACCGGTCCCTGGGCTGCCGGCGGTTGCGGATCATCGCCTTGGCCACATCGCGCGTCGTGGCGGCACCTTCCATCTGGGAGGAGGTGATCGCCTCCTCCATTAACGAGCTCAGTAGGTAGCGATCCCGGCTGGAGCGGCTAGTGATGGCCGCAGGGGCCACCCCGCCTGCACCGGCCTGTATATCGATCTGATGCAGCCCCTGCAGCAGCAGCGGTGGCTGGGAGAACCAGAAGGTCTGGCCATCACTCGCCTGCAGCGGCAGGGGGGTAGGCCGGCGCGAGAGCTTCTCCGCCAGCCACCATTGCTCATGGCTCAGCCCCTGGGGCGGGGTGCGATGGCGCAGCTCATCCCAGTGCAGGTAACGCTCCCCGGGGCCTTCGCTGGCCAGTAGGGAAAGCAGCGGCAGCGTCTGCTGCAGTCCGCCGCAGCGCTCCAGCAATTCCTGGATGGGAGGAGGCCTGCGGGGCAGCCGGCTGGGCAAAGTTCTTTGAACTTCAAACTTGCTTCAAATTAGAAGATGATTTGACTTCGTGCCTACGCTGCCGGCGATTCCGCCCGCTTCTCCGTGAAGGACGCCCCGCTTCCACTGCCCCAGCAGGTGATCGGCGTGGGCGTGGTGCTCAACCCAGGCGGCGAGGTGCTGATCGACCAGCGCCTCAACGAGGGCCTGCTGGGTGGGCTGTGGGAATTCCCCGGCGGCAAGCAGGAGCCCGGCGAGCCGATCGCCGAAACCATTCGCCGCGAGCTGGAGGAGGAGCTGGCGATCGCGGTGGAGGTGGGCGAGGAGCTGGTCGTGATTGAGCACGCCTACGGCCCTAAGCGGCTGCGCTTCGTGGTGCACCTGTGCACCTGGTTGAGCGGTGAGCCCCAGCCGCTGGCCTCCCAGCAGGTGCGCTGGGTGCGGCCCGAGCAGCTGGACAAATACTCCTTTCCGGCGGCCAATGGGCGGATCATTGCCGCCCTGCTGGAGCGGCTCCAGCTGCGGGCCTGATCAGGCGGGTGCGCTCAACTCGAGCCGGCGCCCTGCATCGGGGTTGTGGGGGTCGGCCAGGTTGAGGTGCACCTGCCAGCAACCGGCAGGTAGGCAGCTGAGTCGCTCGGGCCACTCCACCGCCAGCAGGGCGCCGAGCGCGCGCGCCTCCTCCTCCTCCTGGGCGAAGAGTTCATCGGCGGCGGCGGGTAGGTCCAGCCGGTAGAGATCGAGGTGCACCAGCCCGCCACCAGTTGCGTCGCCAGTTGCGCCACCAGCTGGGCCCCTGATGCCCGCCAGCCGGTAGTGCTGGGCCAGGGCAAAGGTGGGGCTGGTGATCGGTTCGTCGATGCCCAGGCCGGCGGCCAGGCCCTGCACCAGGCAGGTTTTGCCGGCCCCCAGGTCGCCGTGCAGCAGCAGGGTGCTGGTGGGGGGCAGCCGGGATGCCAGCTGCCGGCCGAAGGCCAAGGTGGCGGCGGCGTCGGCGAGGTAAAGGCTCACAGCAATTGATTACATAGCTGTAGATTGGTCGATAGCGAGCCCGAAGCCTCGGCGTCTCCGCAGATATTTCCAAACCACGCCCTCCCAGTCGGGAGCGAGCAGTACACCCAGTAAAAACCCATGGTGGCTACCCCCACGGCTCCTGCACTGCAGAGCACAAATACTTACGTGATTGCCGATCTCGGTCTGGCTGATTTCGGCCGCAAGGAGATTGCGATCGCCGAAACCGAGATGCCCGGCCTGATGGCCCTGCGCCAGAAGTTCGGCGCCGACAAGCCCCTCAAGGGAGCGCGCATTGCGGGTTCCCTGCACATGACGATCCAGACCGCCGTTCTGATCGAAACCCTGGTGGCCCTTGGCGCCGAGGTGCGTTGGGCCAGCTGCAACATCTTCTCCACCCAGGATCACGCGGCCGCGGCGATTGCTGCTGCCGATGTGCCGGTGTTCGCTTACAAGGGCGAAAGCCTTGACGAGTACTGGGCCTTTACCCACCGCATCCTCGAGTGGGGCGACGGCGGCACCCCGAACATGATCCTCGATGACGGCGGCGATGCCACCGGCCTAGTCGTGCTGGGCACCAAGGCCGAGAGCGATCCCTCGGTGCTCGATAACCCCTCCAACGAAGAGGAAACCGCCCTCTTCAACTCGATTCGCCAGAAGCTGGCAGCCCAGAGCGGCTTCTATTCCCGCATCTACGCCAACATCCAGGGCGTCACCGAGGAGACCACCACCGGTGTGGCCCGCCTCTACCAGATGCAGAAGGCTGGCGAACTGCCTTTCCCTGCGATCAACGTCAACGACTCGGTCACCAAGAGCAAGTTTGACAACCTCTACGGCTGCCGGGAATCCCTGGTGGACAGCATCAAGCGCGCCACCGATGTGATGGTGGCGGGCAAGGTGGCCCTGGTGATGGGCTACGGCGATGTGGGTAAGGGTTCGGCCCAGTCGCTGCGGGGCTTGGGCGCCACCGTAATGATCGCCGAAATCGATCCGATCTGCGCCCTGCAGGCCGCCATGGAGGGCTACCGCGTCGTGCGGCTCGACGACGTGGTGGGCGATGTGGACATCTTCGTGACCGCCACCGGCAACTTCAAGGTGATCAACCACGAGCACCTGATCCAAATGAAGGATCAGGCGATCGTCTGCAACATCGGCCACTTCGACAACGAGATCGACGTGGCCTCGCTCAAGCAGTACCCCTGGGACAACATCAAGCCCCAGGTTGATCACATCCTGCTGCCTTCAGGCAACAAGATCATCCTGCTGGCTGAAGGTCGGCTGGTGAACCTGGGCTGCGCCACCGGCCACCCCAGCTTCGTGATGAGCAACTCGTTCACCAACCAGGTGCTGGCCCAGATCGAACTGTTCAGCAAGGGTGCCCAGTACGACAAGCAGGTGTATGTGCTGCCCAAGCATCTCGATGAGATGGTGGCGCGTCTGCACCTCGAGAAGATCGGCGTCAAGCTCACCGAGCTCAGCGCCGAGCAGGCCGCCTACATCAACGTGCCGGTGCAAGGGCCCTACAAGCTCGAGCACTACCGCTACTGATGGGTACCGCCTGAGGTGGTGTGATCCGCCCGCCCGCACATGCGTGCGAACGGCGGGCTTGGAGCACACCACCTCAGTCAGGCCAGGAGCCTGGCCTGCAGGGCTATTTGTTGGCGCCTGGCGCTCAGAAGGGCACTTCCTCTTCGCTGGGGGAGCCGCCGCCAAAGCTGGAGCCGCCTCCAGCTATGCCACTTCCAGCCATACCGCCGCCATTTTCGGCGTCCCGCTTGGAGCCCAGCAGTTCCAGGCGGTCGACGCGGATTACGGGTTTGGTGCGCTCCTCGCCGCTGGCCCTGTCAGTCCAGCGGTCCAGCTTGAAGCTGCCGATGATGCCCACCAGGGCTCCCTTGCGGACGTAGTCGGCGGCTACTTGGGCCTGCTTGCCCCAGATTTCCAGGTTGAACCAGTCGGGTTCGTCCCCGGAACTGCGGCGGTTCACGGCCAGGGTGAGGTTGGCCACCACGCTGCCCGATTCGAAGTAGCGAACTTCCGGGTCGCGGCCGGCCCGGCCGACGAGGGTTATTGAATTGACGCCCATGGCGCTGTCTCCTGTGTTGTTGTGTCAATGATGGGGCACCCGGTTGGGCTGCCACCTTTCATCAGTTCCACCGTTCGGGCCTTCTGTAACACCCCCCTATGATTCAGCCCTTGCAGGCGGACGTCCGTGTTTTTTCGTCGGTTTCGATTTTCGCGGGACATCGGCATTGATCTGGGCACGGCCAACACGCTGATCTTCGTGTCAGGCAAAGGAATCGTGCTCCAGGAGCCCTCCGTGGTGGCCATGGATCTCGAGCGGGGCGTGCCCCTGGCGGTTGGCAATGAGGCCAAGTTGATGTTGGGCCGTACCCCGGGCAACATCCGGGCCGTGCGGCCGCTGCGAGATGGGGTGATCGCCGACTTTGACGCGGCCGAGCAGATGATCAAGACCTTCATCTTCAAGGCGAACGAAGGCCGCGGGATCATGGCTCCTCGCCTGGTGATCGGCATCCCCAGTGGCGTTACCGGCGTTGAGCGTCGGGCCGTGCGCGAAGCCGGTCTCGCTGGCGCCCGGGAGGTGCATCTGATCGACGAACCCGTGGCGGCGGCCATCGGTGCGGGCCTGCCCGTAACCGATCCGGTGGGCACCATGATCGTCGATATCGGCGGCGGCACCACCGAAGTGGCGGTGTTGAGCCTGGGCGGCACCGTGATCAGCGAGTCGGTGCGGGTCGCGGGAGATGAGCTCAGCGAGTCGATTGGCGTCTACCTCAAGAAGGTGCACAACCTGGTGGTCGGAGAGCGCACCGCCGAGGACATCAAGATCCGCATCGGCTCCGCCTTCCCCGACGACCCCCACGACAGCACCTCGATGGATGTGCGTGGGCTGCACCTGCTCTCCGGCCTGCCCCGCACCATCAACGTGCGCGCCGGCGACATCCGCGAGGCGATGGCCGAACCCCTCAACGTGATCGTCGAGGCGGTTAAACGCACCCTGGAGCGCACCCCGCCCGAGCTGGCAGCCGACATCGTCGATCGGGGCATCATGTTGGCCGGCGGTGGCGCCCAGGTGCGGGGCATCACCGACCTGATCAGCCACGAGACCGGCATCCTCACCCATGTGGCCGAGGACCCTCTGCTCTGCGTGGTCAATGGCTGCGGCATCGTGCTTGAGGATTACAAGCGGCTGGAGCGCGTGCTCGATACCCCTGATTTCGCCCGCCAGACCGTCTGAGCTCCATGCCGCCAGGCCGCCGGCAACGCCTCCCCGCCCTGGGGGGGATTCTTCAGGCCTGGCCCTGGGTGCTGCTGTTGCTGGCCCTGTTGGCCGTGAGGCTCAGCAAGGGGGCTGGCTTTGCTGACGCCTACGCTTTGCTGAGTCGGCCCTTCTGGCCTGGCAGCGCCCAGGGGGAGTGGCTGCGCAGTGCCGAGATTCTCAACAGCCAAACCCGGCTCAGCCAGCTGGAGGTGGATAACCGCCGGCTGCGCTCGCTGTTGCTGCTGCAGACAGGCGGCAAGGGCATGGTGTCGGCGCCGGTGATCTCCCGCCAACCCGGGGGCTGGTGGCAGCAGCTGGTGATCGGCAGCGGCGCCCTGCAGGGCGTCCGCCCAGGCATGAGCGTGACCGCACCAGGGGGTCTGATCGGCCGGGTGGCCAGTGTCACCCCCAGCACGGCAACGGTGGCCCTGCTCACCGATCCGGGCAGCCGCGTGGGGGTCTGGGTGGGCCGGATCCAGCGCCACGGCCTACTTACGGGGATCGGCACCAGCCGGCCCTTGCTGCGCTTTCTGGAGAAGGATCCCGGCGTGCGTCCCGGCGATGTGGTGGTCACCTCGCCGGCCAGCACCCTGGTGCCGCCCAACCTCACCGTCGGGGTGATCCAATCTGTCGATGAGCGGGCGGTGCCGGCCACCGATGCGGTGGTGCAGCTCAGTGCCCCGCTGGATGCGGTCGACTGGGTGCAGGTGCTGGTGCCGTGAGTCAGCTGACCCGCCACCGATGGTGCCTGGCCACGGCCCTGCTGGTGCCCTGGCTGGTGCTGGCTTCGCCGGGTCCGTTGAAACTCGCCGGGGTGGCGCCAGCCTGGGCCGTGTTGTGGCTCTTGCCCTGGGCGCTGGTGGATGGCCCCCTGTCCGGTGCCCTGGCCGGCCTGGGGTTGGGTCTGGTGCTTGACGGCCTGCATCTGGGCCCGATCAGTGAGATTCCAGCCCTGGCCCTGTTGGGCTGGTGGTGGGGCCGGATGGGGCGCCTTGGCCCGCCGATCGAGCGCAGTTTCAGCCTCGGCCTGCTGGCCCTGATCGGCGCGGCCCTGGTGGGGGGCAGCCTGCTCCTGCAGAGCCTGCTGGCGGGAGGCTGGCCCCTGTTGCCCGCCCTGCACACCTGGCTGGCCCAGACCCTGCTGACGGCCCTTTTGGCACCACCTTTGTGTTCCCTCCAGCTGCTGCTCTGGCGGCGCCAGACCCTGGGGGGGCGAAGCTGAGCTGATGGGAGGCGAGCTGGGCCGGCGTCGATTTCTGGAACTGCTTGGCGCGGGCAGTGGGACGGCCCTGCTGGCGGCGAGCTTGGGCAGCTGCTCTCGGCCCGGCCCCGGGGGAGCTGACGGGCGGGTGCTCAATTTCTGGACCCTGGATCTGGCCCCCAAGTTCAACGCCTATGTGCTGGGGCTGATTGCGGCCTGGGAGGGCCAGAACCCCGGCATCCGGGTGCGCTGGACCGACGTGCCCTGGAGCTCGGTGGAACGCAAGTTGCTGGCTGCGGTCTTCGCCCGCACCGCCCCTGACCTGGTCAATCTCAACCCCCCCTTCGCTGCCAACCTGGCCAGCAAGGGGGGGCTGCGGGACCTCACCGAGGTGTTGCCCGCCGGAGCCGCCGGGGCCTACCTGCCAGCGATCTGGGAGGCGGGGCGCCAGGGGGTAGGGGCTTCGGCCGAGCAGTTCGCCATCCCCTGGTATCTGACCGCCCGGATCAGCATGGCCAATCGCCGGCTGTTGGAGCGCGCCGGCTATGCAGCCCCGCCCCTCCAATGGAGTGGGGTGCCGGCATATGCGGAGGCGGTTCGCCGTCGCACCGGCCGCTACGCCCTGTTTGTCACCGTCGTGCCAGACGACTCCGCCGAGTTGCTGGAAATCCTGGTGCAGATGGGGGTGCAACTGCTCGACGGGCAGCAGCGGGCCGCATTCAACAGCCCGGCCGGTCGGCGTGCTTTCGCCTTCTGGAGCGACCTCTACCGGCGCGGCCTGCTGCCCCGCGAGGTGGTGAGCCAGGGCTACCGGCGGGCGATTGAGCTATACCAATCGGGTGACCTGGCCCAGGTGGCGACCGGCCCCGATTTCCTGCGCAACCTGCAGACCAACGCCCCGGGGATCGCAGCCGTGACAGCTCCCTACGTGCCACTCAGCGGGGCCGGCGGTGAGGCCAACGTGGCCGTGATGAACCTGGTCGTGCCCAGGCAGAGCGCCCTGGCGGCGGAGGCGACCCGCTTCGCCCTCTTTCTCACCAACGGCCCCAACCAGCTGGCCTTTGCCGAGCAGGCCAGGGTGCTGCCCTCCAACCAGGTGGCGCTCCAGCAGCTGGAGGCCTCGCTGGAGGCTGCCCTGGGCCCAGCGGGGGCTACTGCCCAGCCGAATGACCAGGAGTCCCTGGTGCTGCGAGCCCGGTTGCTCTCGGCCCAGACCCTGCGGCGGGCCAGGGTGCTGGTGCCGGCCAGCCCAGGGGTGAAGCGGCTGCAGGCGATCGTCTACACCCAGCTGCAGCGGGCCATGCTGGGTCAGGTGGACAGTGATGCCGCGCTGGCCACTGCTGCCGATGAGTGGAACCGCTACGCCCGGGCCCGCTGGGGCTGATATGAGGGTTTCCAGGTTATGTCTGTTTCTGTAGAAATCCTTAAAAGTAGTCAGAGTGGCTCCAGCGGCGGGGTTCTGGGGGATGACCGGGGGACGCGCCTAGGGGTATGGTTGCGATTCTTCATCTCGGCGCTTCGCCCATGCCCTTGGAGGACAGGCCCAGTACCGGCGATTCCCAGGCTGAGCCCAGGGCCACCGTGATGGTGGTGGACGACGAGGCGGCCGTGCGGCGGGTGCTGGTGATGCGCCTCCAGCTGGCGGGCTACCGGGTTATCTGCGCCGAGGATGGCGAGGAGGCCCTGACCCTGTTCCACCAGGAGCAGCCAGATTTGATCGTGCTCGACGTGATGCTGCCGAAGCTGGATGGCTTCGCCGTCTGCCGCCGCCTGCGGGCCGAGTCCTGCGTGCCGATCATCTTTCTCTCGGCCCTCGATGCGATCGCCGAGCGGGTTTCCGGGCTGGACCTCGGCGCCGATGACTACCTGCCTAAACCCTTCAGCCCCAAGGAGCTCGAAGCCCGGATCGCCACCATCCTGCGCCGGGTGGGTCGGGGTTCCGCAGCGGCCGAGCCCCGGGAAGTTCCAAGCGGCAGTGGGGTTCTGCGCGTCGGCGATCTGGTGGTCGACACCAACCGCCGCCAGGTGACCCGCGATGGTGAGCGCATCGGCCTCACCTACACGGAATTCAGCCTGCTCGAGCTGTTGTTTCGGGAGCCGGGTCGGGTGGTGCCGCGGGCTGAGATCCTTGAGCAGCTCTGGGGCTATCCCCCCCGCCGGGCCGCCGATCTGCGGGTGGTGGATGTGTATGTGGCCCGCCTGCGCGGCAAGCTCGAACCCGACCCCCGCAACCCCGAGCTGATCCTCACGGTGCGGGGCACAGGCTATGCCTCCCAGCGGATGGCCGAATTGACTCTGGCGGCGAGCAGCTGACGCTCCTGCAGGATGGGTCGCTTCAGCCCCCTGCCTGCCTTGTCGGATCTGCGCGAGACCCGTCTCGAGAAAGCTGCCGCCCTGGCGGCCCTGGGTCAGGGCCCCTACGGTCTGCGTTTTGAGCCCACCCATCGCGCCGCTGCCCTGCAGCAGGCCCACCTGGATCTGGCCAATGGGCAGGAGCGGGACGTTGAGGTGTCCGTTGCTGGCCGGGTGATGACCCGCCGGGTGATGGGCAAGCTGGCCTTCTTCACCCTGGCCGATGAGAGCGGCTCGATTCAGCTTTTCATCGAGAAGGCCACCCTTGATGCGGCCTCTCCTGATGCGCCCCCACCCGGTGCCTTCGCCCACATCACTTCCCTGGTAGATGCCGGCGACCTGATCGGCGTCGTCGGCAGCTTGCGGCGCACCGACCGGGGCGAGCTTTCGGTGAAGGTAAAGAGCTGGAGCATGCTCTGCAAATCCCTCCAGCCCCTGCCTGATAAGTGGCATGGCCTGGCGGATGTGGAGAAGCGCTACCGCCAGCGCTACCTCGATCTGATCGTGTCGCCCCACACCCGCGAAACCTTCCGCCGTCGGGCCCTGGCGGTGAGCGCCATGCGCCGCTGGCTGGATGAGCGCGAGTTTCTGGAGATCGAAACTCCGGTGCTGCAGAGCGTGCCCGGCGGTGCCGACGCCCGGCCCTTTGAAACCCACCACAACGCCCTCGATCTGCCCCTCACCCTGCGCATCGCCACCGAGCTCCACCTCAAGCGGCTGGTGGTGGGGGGCTTTGAGCGGGTCTACGAGCTGGGCCGGATTTTCCGCAACGAGGGGGTGAGCACCCGCCACAACCCCGAGTTCACCTCGGTGGAGATCTACCAGGCCTACGCCGACTACACCGACATGATGCTGCTCACCGAGCAGCTGCTTGCCCATGTGTGCCAGCAGGTGTGCGGCACCACCTTGATCAGCTACCAGGGCACCGCAATCGATCTGGCCCCCCCCTGGCGGCGGGCCACCATGCACGGGCTGGTGCAGGACGCCACCGGGCTCGACTTCAACGCCTTCAGCAGCCGCGCCGAGGCGGCCGCGGCGATGGCTGCCCAGGGGCTGGAGGTGCCGGCCCTGGCCGATTCGGTGGGGCGCCTGCTGGTGGAAGCCTTTGACCAGCGGGTCGAGGCAAACCTGATCCAGCCCACCTTCGTGCTCGATTACCCGGTGGAGAATTCACCCCTGGCCCGGGCCCATCGCAGCAAGCCGGGGCTGGTGGAGCGCTTCGAGTTGTTCATCGCCGGCCGCGAGACCGCCAATGCCTTCAGCGAACTGATCGACCCGGTGGACCAGCGCCAGCGCCTGGAGGCCCAACAGGCCCGTCGGGCCGCCGGCGACCTGGAAGCCCAGGCGGTGGATGAGGATTTTCTCCAGGCTCTGGAGGTGGGCATGCCCCCCACCGGGGGTCTGGGGATTGGCATCGATCGGCTGGTGATGCTGCTCACCGACAGCCCCTCGATCCGCGATGTGATCGCCTTCCCGCTGCTGCGCCCTGAGGCCCGGCCGGCCACAATGGGATAATTGCGCCAGTAGGCAATCTGCCCCATTCGGGGGCCAACGATTCCATGAGTGGCGAGCGCGTCGGTTTTCGCTTCAAACACGCGGACGCTGTGGTGAAGCGCAATCCCCAGGGTCGTTCTCGTCGGGGCTGGGTGATGGAGCCCGTCGAGCAGACCACCAGCCGAGGCACCAAGATGCCCGCCTACAGGATCCGTTGGCGCGACAGCGAACGTCCGGAAATAGTTCTGCAACACATGTTGATCGCCGATCCCGATCCCACCCCACCACCGGAAGGGGTGAGCCTGGTGCCGCCCGCTCCCAAGGCCTGAACCCAAGCAGGTTCGATCAGCTCCAGCTTCGGAGTCGATATGTCGCCAGGCCTAGCTGCTCCTTGAGAGCAAGGCAGCCGCAGCTACCGTGATTGTGGGCACTCCCAGCTTCTGTACAGCCTGTACGGAATTGAGGAGATACCGAATTTGGCGGCGGTGGCCCCGCATCTTCAGCGCTGCTGCCGCCGCAGCTCTTCCAGGGCCTGGTTGGCTTCAAAGGCGGCCCAGTCCTGCTCCAGGCTGGAGGCCCTTGGCGGGCGCGAGCGGCTGTCCAGGTCGCGCAGGTCGCGCTCCACCGCCGCGAAGCTCACCCCCAGCTCGCCCAGCTGTTGCCAGCGTTGGCGGCCCTGCTCCATCAGGCCTTGCTGGTGGGCCTTGGCGCGCTCGGCCAGGGCGGTGGCACCGGCGGCCTGCGCCTTGACCACCCGCTCCTGCCAGCGCCGAATCTCGTCGGCCAGTTGCAGCAGGGCCTGGCGCTCCTGTTCCGCCTGCCGTTGCAACTGGCGTCGCTGCCCCACCAGCCGGGCCTGGCGATCGCGCGCTCCCTGCTCCTCCAGCAGGGCCTCCTGGCTGGGGTTGGCGGCGAGGAAGGCCTCCAGCTGCTGGTCGAGCCGCGCCTCCAGCTGATCCAACCAGCTCGAGCTGCTCATGGTGCTGGCTGCCCAGCCGGGCTGGTGATCAGGGGGGCCTCGATCTCCTGCTGCAGCGGCGTTATTGCCGCTTCGCGGGAGCGCAGCAGCAGCTGGGTGAGCCGGGCGATCGCCCCTTCGCCCAGGTCCTGGTTGCCGATCCGGTCAAAGGCGTTGCGGTAGAGCTCCTCCAATTCACTGATCAGTCCCTCGCGCACCTGGCGCATGGCGGCCCGTTGTTCTTCGCGGCCCATGGTTGTGATTGGGGTCTGGGATCAGGAGTCTGGCGTCACCAGCAGGTGCAGGGATAGGTCGTGCCGCGGATCACTCCAGCGGCCGGCGCCCTGCCAGCCGGCGCTGGAGGCCAGGGCCAGGAAGGCTTCTGGGGTGTATTTGAAGCTGTATTCGGTGATCAGCTCCTCCCCTGGGCTGAAGTTCCAGCTGCGGCCTGCCAGCTGCACGCTCTGGGCGCTGCGGCTCACCAGGGCCATGGCGATGCGGCTGTGCTCGGGCTGCCAACGGGCGCTGTAGCTGAAGGCCTGGGGATCGAAGTTGCCGGCCAGGTCGCGGTTCAGCCGCACCAGCAGGTTGCGGGCGAAGGCGGAGGAAACCCCGGCGGCATCGTTGTAGGCGGCCTCCAGCCGTGTCACCTGCTTGGGTTGGTCGATGCCGATCAGCAGCCGCGCTCCCGGCCCAAGTAGGCCCCGCAGTTGGGCCAGAAGCAAGCTCGCCTCAACCGGGCTGAAATTGCCGATTGAGCTGCCCGGGTAGAAGCCCAGCCGCCGCTCGCCCCGCAGCAGGCTGTGGTCTGGCAGCTGCTGCAGTTGGCTGTAATCGCAGCAGATGCCGAGTACGGGCACCGCCGGATGGCGGGCCTGCAGCTCCCGGCAGGCGACCTCCAGGTGGTGGGGGCTGATGTCGAGGGCCACGTAGGCCGGCGGCCCCAGGGCCTCCAGCAAGGGCCCCACCTTGCGGGCACTGCCTGCGCCGAATTCCACCAGCACCCCCGGGCCCAGGGCTGCCGCCAGCTCAGGGGCCCGGGCCTGTAGCAGGGCCGTTTCGGTACGGGTCAGGCCATATTCGGGCTGCTCGCAGATCGCCTCGAACAGGCGGGAACCCTCGGCGTCGTAGAGCAGCCAGGCCGGTAACTGGCGGGGGTGGCGCTCCATGCCGGCCACCACGAGTCGGCGCATGTCGGCGGCCGGCGGATGCAGGTTAATCAGCTGGGATTGCTGCTCTGGAGACATATCTGGAGGCATATCTGGCGAAATATCAGGTGAGATCACTGGCCAGGCGCAGACCCGCCGCCATCCAGCGGCTTGCCGGCGGATAGAAGTTGCGGTAGGTGGGTCGTTCGTGGCCGCTGGGGGTGAGGAAGCAGCTGCCGCGGAGCACCATCTGGGAGCTCATGAACTTGCCGTTGTATTCCCCCACGGCACCGGCGGCCGGCACGAACCCCGGATAGGGCCGGTAGGGGCTGGCGGTCCACTGCCAGAGCAGGCCGAAGGCCTGCGGCAGGCCCCCCCTGGTGGCGGCAAATTCCCATTCGGCCTCGCTGGGTAGCCGGGCCCCGGCCCAGCGGGCGAAGGCGTCGGCCTCAAACCAGCTCAGGTGGCGCACCGGTTGCTCCGCCCGCCGCGGCTGGCGGCCTGCCAGGCCAAATTCATCTCCCCCACGCCAGTAGCGCGGCGCCTGCCAGCCCCGCTCCTGCACCACGGCCCAGCCCTCGCTCATCCACAGCTCGGCCCTGCGGTAGCCGCCGTCGGCGATGAAGTTCCCATACGCGCCGTTGTTCACCAGCTGGCTGCCGATGGCGAAAGGCTCCAGCCACTGGCGGTGGCGGGGCGCCTCGTTGTCGAAATGAAAGCCGCCGCCGCAGTGGCCGATCTCGACCAGGCCGCCGCCGTGCTCCAGCCAGGGGGGCTCCGGCTCCCCGGCCAGGCAGGGGCTGGCGCCCTCCGGCTCGCGGCCATAGGCCGGCTCCAGGGGGTTGCGGCTGAAGCCATCGAGCAGGTCCATCAGCAGCAGCTCCTGGTGCTGCTGCTCGTGCTGCAGGCCCAGCTCCACCAGCTCCAGCTGGGGGGCGCCCTGATCCAGCTGAGCCAGCAGGGCCAGCACGGCCCCATCCACCTCCGCCCGCCAGGCCAGTACCTCGGCCAGGGGCGGGCGGCTGAGCAGGCCCCGCTGGGGCCGGGGGTGGCGGGCGCCGACGGCGTCGTAGTAGCTGTTGAAAATAAAGCTCCAGGTCTCGGGAGCTGGTTGATAGGCCCCCGCCAGGCCAGCCTCCAGCTGGGGCCGCAGCACAAACTGCTCAAAGAACCAGGTGGTGTGGCCCAGGTGCCATTTGGGCGGGCTGGCGTCGGCCATCCCCTGGAGGCAGAGGTCCTCTGGCTGCAGGGGGGCCACCAGGGCCAGGCTCTGCTGGCGCACCCGTATGTACCGCGCCGCCAGCTCCTGTCCCATCCCGCTGCCGCCAATTCGGGCTGAAATCAGGTCTGACCCTAGAGGGCTTGCCTACGATCTCGCCACGCACAGCACGTGGGCATGGCCGGCATCACTTCGGGGTTCGTGGGCGCCGTCGGCAACACGCCCCTGATCCGGCTCAGGGGCCCCAGTGAGCTCACCGGCTGCGAGATCCTCGGCAAGGCCGAGTTCATGAACCCCGGCGGCTCGGTCAAGGACCGCGCTGCCCTGGGCATTCTGCTGGAGGCGGAGGAGCAGGGGCTGCTGCGGCCCGGCGGCACGGTGGTGGAGGGCACGGCCGGCAACACCGGCATCGGCCTCACCCACATCTGCAATGCCCGCGGTTACCGGGCCCTGATCGTGATTCCCGACACCCAGTCGGCGGAGAAGATCGGCCTGCTGCGCAGCCTGGGCGCCGAGGTGCGCACGGTGCCGGCGGTGCCTTACCGCGACCCCAACAACTACGTGAGGCTTTCGGGCCGCATCGCCGCGGAGACCCCCGGCGCCGTCTGGGCCAACCAGTTCGACAACCTGGCCAACCGCCGCGCCCACTACAACTCCACCGGGCCGGAGATCTGGCAGCAGAGCGGCGGTCGGGTGGATGCCTGGGTGGCGGCTACCGGCACCGGCGGCACCTACGCCGGCGTGGCCCTCTACCTCAAGGAGCAGAACCCGGCGGTGCGCTGCGTACTGGCCGATCCCCATGGCAGTGCCCTCTACAGCTGGGCCACCGATGGAGTGCTCGTGAGCGAGGGCAGCTCGATCACCGAGGGGATTGGCAACAGCCGCGTCACCGCCAACCTGGAGGGATCCCCCGTTGATGATGCCGTGCGCATCGATGACCAGGCCGCCCTCGACACGATCTACGGGCTGCTCTGGCGCGAAGGCCTATTCCTGGGCGGCTCGGTGGGCATCAATGTGGCCGCGGCGGTGGAGACGGCCCGGCGTCTGGGCCCCGGCCACACGATCGTCACCGTGTTGTGTGACAGCGGCGACCGCTACCGGTCGCGGCTCTATGAAGCCGACTGGCTCGCGGCCAAGGGTTTGCGTCAACCTGAGCGCTGCCTTGCAGGAGTGGGCTGATGGCGGCGCAGCAGGGTCAGCTGATCGGCGAGCGTTATCGGTTGGAAGAGCGCCTCAGCCTGGGCAGCGGGGCTGAAGTACAGGGGGAGTTGTGGCGGGCCAGCGACCTGCTGGCGGCAGAGGCGCCGATGGCCCTGCGCCTACTGGGGCGGGAAATCGATCTGGCCATGGCGCGTCAGCGCTGGGGCCGGTTGCAGGGGGTGCTCCATCCCCAGGTGCCGCGTATGGGGGCGGCGATCGAGGCCGCCGAGGGGCTGTGGCTGGTGCGCGAATGGCAGGCAGGCCGCACCTACCAGCAACTGCTCGAGGCCCGGGCCGCACGGCAGCTGGTGTTTGGTGCCGGCGAGGTGTTGCTGCTGCTGCGCCAGCTGCTGCCGGTGCTGGCGGTGCTGCACAGCCAGGAGCTGGTGCACGGCGACCTCAGCCCCGCCAACCTGCTGCGCCGCGACAGCGATGGCCTGCCGGTGCTGATTGATTTCGGCTCGGTGGCTGGTGCGGCCCAGGCCACCCCTGGCTATGCCCCGCCGGAGCGCACCCACCTGCTCCAGAGCGAGCCGTGGATGGATCTGCATGCCCTTGGCGTGGTGGCTTTGGTGCTGCTGAGTGGTGAGGGGCCCGCCAGGCTGTTGGATCCGGTCAGCCTTGCCTGGCGCTGGCCTGCCACCCTGGCCGGCCAACCCGAGCTGCAGGCCCAGATCAGCCGCCTGCTGTTGCGCCAGCCGGGGGAGCGTTTTGCCTCCGCGGCCAAGGCCCTGGCAGCTTTCCAGGCCCTGGCCATGCCTGAGAGCACGGGCCCGGTGCCCCGGGCCGACAGCACCGTTGCCCTGGTGCCGCCACCGGTGACCGAACGCCCAGCGGCGCCGGCGCCGGTGCTGCCCGTGCTGGTCGCTCCGCCACCCCAGCCCGAGCCGGCCCCAGTTCCAGCCCCAGCCGCCGCCCCGCGCACCCGGCTTGAGGAGCGGGAGGAGGCCGCCGAAGGCGGTATCTGGCCGGTGGTGATCGCCCTGGTGCTCTCGGCCGTGGTCGGGACTGCCTTGGGTTGGTGGTGGCTGAGCCGCGGTCGGGTGGCCCTGACCACCCCCGATGCGGCCCTGCAGTTGCCCACCAGCCTGCCGCCGGCGGAGGTAGACCAGCGCCAGCAGCTGCTCAACCGGTTACGGGCCCTGCAGATTGACCGGGGCTGGTTTCTCAAACTGGTGGATGCCAGCCTGCTCGCCCAGTTTCCTGAGCGGGGTGGTCGCCTGCCGGGCGATTCCCTCGAGGAAGCCCCCCTGCGCAAGGTGTGGAACGAGCTTGCCGAGGAGTGGTTGGCCAGGGTGGAGCAACTTCCCCTCGACATCCGCCGCCGCCTCGGCAGCTACACCAATGGGGATTGGGAGCGGCGCCAGCAGTCCCTAGTGAGCCAGGGGCTCAGCTCCGCGGTGCTGCGCCAGCTGGTTTCGGGCAGTGCCCAGAACCTGCTGCCGGGCCGGCCCGGCGCCGACATTCCGGCTGAACCCTTCCGGCAGCTCTGGTATGCCGCAGCCGAGCAGGGTCTGGCCAATGTGCAGATCGAGGCTATCCAGGCCCAGCCCCTGGAAACCCGGGTGCTTTCGGCCCAGGTGGAGGCCGGGGGGGCCCGCCTTTTCCCCGTGCGGCTGCCCGCCGGCTATCGGCTGGTGCTGGGGGTGAATGGCTCGCCGCTGATGCAGATGAGTGTCTTCGGCCCCGATGGCGACCTGCTGGAGGCCAAGGGGCCCCTGCGGGTGGTGAGCCTGGGGGTTCAGAAACGCTCGCCGGTCCAGCTGCTGGTGACGAACGAGGGTGTGGCTCCGGCCCTGATCACCCTCTCCCTGCGGGCGGATCCGCCCCTGCCCCAGGTGGCCCCGCCGCCGGCCGCCCCCGAGCCCTCATCCCCGGCGCCGCCGGACCAGCTGGAGAGGCCCCAGCCCCAGACCGGGCCGGCCCCCGCACCGCCTGCCGTCGCCCCGCCGCCGCCGGTGCAACCGCCAGTCAATTGATTCCAGTCGGGCAGGCCGCGCCCCGACTCAGAGCCGGGCGATGGCCGCCTTGGCGTCCTTGATGTCCTGCTTGCGCCGCTCCTCGTGGCGTTTGTCGTGCAGCTTGCGGCCCTTGGCCAGGCCGATGGTGAGCTTGATCCAGGACCCCTTGAGGTGCAGGTTGAGGGGGATCAGGGTGAGGCCCTTCTGATCGAGGGCCACCCGCAGTTTTTCGATCTCGCGCCGGTGGGCCAGCAGTTTGCGCACCCGCAGGGGCTCGTGGTTGAAGTAGGCCCCGGCATGGGTGTGGGGGGAGATGTGCACGTTGTGGAGCTGCAGCTCCCCCTTGCGGATCAGGCAGAAGCCGTCGCGCAGGTTGCAGTGGCCCGCCCGGATCGACTTCACCTCCGTGCCCAGCAGTTCAACGCCCGTTTCCAGGGTTTCGAGGATCTCGTACTGGTGGCGGGCGAAACGGTTGTCGGCCAGCAGCTTGTTGGCGGCATCACGCTGGGCCTTGGCGTTTTTCTTGCCCCCGCCCTTTGCCATCGCTGCTCCGCATCCTTCCCCTGGACCTTCCGACCCTAGGGAGCTGCCGGTACCCTCGCTGCATGGCCATCGTTTCCTCGGGATCCCCGCAGCCTTCCCAGCCGCGGCTGGTGGATCCCACCCCCGTGGTCGGCGAGGTCGGGGCCGGGCCTGGGCCGATCGCCCGGGAAGACGGCCTGCGCCCCAAGCGCCTTGCCGACTACATCGGCCAGAGCGAGCTCAAGCAGGTGCTGGCCATCGCCGTGGAGGCCACCCGGGCCCGCCAGGAGGCCCTCGACCACGTGCTGCTCTACGGCCCGCCGGGCCTGGGTAAAACCACCATGGCCCTGGTGCTGGCCGAGGAGCTGGGGGTGCGCTGTCGCATCACCAGTGCGCCGGCCCTGGAGCGCCCCCGCGACATCGTTGGCCTGCTGGTGAACCTGCAGCCCCATGAGCTGCTGTTCATCGACGAGATCCACCGACTTAACCGGGTGGCCGAGGAGATCCTCTACCCGGCAATGGAAGACTGCCGCCTCGATCTCACCGTGGGCAAGGGCACCACCGCCCGCACCCGCAGCCTGGAGCTGCCGCCCTTCACCCTGGTGGGGGCCACCACCAAGGCCGGCGCCTTGAGTTCGCCGCTGCGGGATCGCTTTGGCCTGATCCAGCGGCTGGAGTTTTACGGCATCGACGACCTGCAGGCGATCGTCGAGCGGGCCGCTGGCCTGCTCCAGATCGCGCTCGAGGCCGACGCCGCTCTGGAGGTGGCCCGACGCTGCCGCGGCACCCCCCGCATCGCCAATCGGTTGCTGCGGCGGGTGCGCGATGTGGCATCGGTGCGCGGCCATGGCCGCATCGGCCCGGCGCTGGTGGCCGAGGCCCTCAGCCTGCATCGGGTCGACGATCGGGGCCTCGATGCCAGCGATCGGCGCCTGCTGACCCTGATGCTGGAGGCCTATGGCGGGGGGCCCGTGGGCCTCGACACCCTGGCGGCGGGCCTGGGCGAAGATTCCGCCACCCTCGAAGCGGTGGTCGAGCCCTACCTGCTGCAACTGGGCTTTCTGCAGCGCACGCCGCGGGGCCGGCTGGTCACCTTGGCGGGTCGTAGCCACCTGGGTTGGCCGGCCGGAGCGGCGGCATGAGCGGGCTCCGCTCGTGATCTCCACCCTGCTGGCTTTGCTGTTGGGGGTGCAGTTGCTGCTGCCCCAACTCTTTGACCAGGCCCTCAGTGCCAGCCGGGAGGGACGCTTCGCCGAGGCCCTGCCCCTCTGGAACCAGGTGTTGGAGGTGGCCCCAAACGATGCGGCGGCCTGGAGCAACCGGGGCAACGTGCTGCTGGCCCTGGGCGATCCCCGCTCGGCCATTGCCGACCAGACCAAGGCCATCGCCCTCGATAGCGAGAGCCCCGATCCCCATCTCAATCGCGGCACAGCCGAGGAGGCCTTGGGCCGGTGGGCTGCCGCCGAGGCCGACTACCGCTGGATTCTGGAGCGGGCCCCCAGCGACACGGGCGAACCGCGGGCCTCGGCCCTCTACAACCTCGGCAACGTGCATGGCTCCCTGGGCGATTGGGAGGAAGCGCGCCGCTGCTTCGAGGCGGCTTCCCTGGCCCGGCCTGGTTTTGCCATGGCCCGCTCCAGTGCCGCCCTGGCCGCCTTCCAACTCGGAGACAAAGCTGGGGCCGAGCGGGAGCTGCGCAACCTGATCCGCCGCTACCCCCTGTTTGCCGATGCCCGCGCCGCTCTCACCGCCCTGCTGTGGCAGAAGGGGGCCAGCGGTGAGGCCGAGAGCAACTGGGCTGCGGCCTCCGGTCTCGATCCGCGCTACCGGCAGCAAGAATGGTTGCGATCGACGCGGCGCTGGCCCCCCGTGCCGGTTGAAGCTCTAGCCCAGTTCCTTGCCCTGGGCTCCTGAATGACTGCCCCCGAATGAAGGCCCCCGAATGAAGGCCTACGAATGACCCCTACACCCTGCAGGTTGAATTGGCAAGAGCTCGGCCTCGGGGCAGCCCTGGCAGAGGTGCTGCCGGAGCTGATTCAGCTGCGGCGACACATCCATCGCCATCCCGAGCTGAGTGGCCACGAGCAGCAGACGGCCGCCCTGGTTGCCGGTGAGCTGCGCCGTTGGGGCTGGGATGTGCGCGAGGGGGTGGGCCGCACTGGCGTGCTGGCGGAGTTGGGCCCGGCGGGCCTGCAGGTGCCGCTGGTGGCCCTGCGGGTGGATATGGATGCCCTGCCGGTGGAGGAGCGCACCGGCCTCGACTACGCCTCCACCCACCAGGGCCTGATGCATGCCTGTGGCCATGACCTGCACACCGCGGTGGGGCTGGGGGTGGCCCACCTGCTGGGGGGGCTGTGGCAGCGCCAGCCCCACCTGCTCACGGCCCGGGTGCGGCTGCTGTTTCAGCCCGCCGAGGAGACGGCCCAGGGGGCGGCCTGGATGAGGGCCGACGGGGCCATGGATGGGGTGGAGGCCCTGTTTGGTTTGCACGTCTTCCCAAGCCTGCCGGTGGGCACGATCGGCGTGCGCAGCGGCAGCCTTACGGCGGCGGCGGGGGAGCTGGAGGTGGAGGTGCTGGGTGAGGGCGGTCATGGCGCCCGGCCCCACCAGAGCACCGATGCCATCTGGATCGCGGCCCGGGTGGTGAGTGGCCTACAGGAGGCGATCAGCCGCCGCCTCGATGCCCTGCATCCGGTGGTGGTGAGCTTCGGGCGCATCGAGGGCGGCAAGGCCTTCAATGTGATCGCCGACCATGTGCGCCTGCTGGGTACGGTGCGCTGCCTCGATAACGAGGTGCATGCCCAGCTGCCGGGCTGGATTGAAGACACGGTGCAGGCCCTCTGCCGGGGCCACGGTGGCGAGGCACGGGTGAGCTATCGCTGCATCTCGCCGCCGGTGCAAAACGACCCAGCCCTCACCCAGCTGGTGGCAGCTGCGGCGGTGGAGCTGCTGGGCCGCTCCCAGGTGCAGTGGCTCGAGCAGCCCTCCCTCGGCGCTGAAGACTTTGCCCAGCTGCTGGAGGACACCCGCGGCACCATGTTTCGACTCGGGGTGGCAGGGCCGGCGGGCTGTGCCCCTCTGCACAGCAACTCCTTTGCCCCTGACGAGGCGGCCCTGCCGGTGGGCGTCCGGGTGCTCGCCCTGAGCCTGCTGCGTTGGATGGAGCAGCGGCCATGAGGAACCGGCCCCTGCTTAGGGGTTTGCTGGCCCTCTCTTCCCCCCTGCTGATTTTGATGTCCCTGCTGGTTTTGCTGCAGCGCCGCGGTGTCGATCGCCTGCCGGCCCTGCCCGCCCTGTTGATCGGAACGGGTCTGCTGGGGACGAGTCTGCTGGGCTGGCGCCGCCGCCGCCGCAACCTGCTGGCGGCCCTGGGCCAGGATGGCCCCCAATGAACACCCCTTCGCCCGATCTCGCTGCCCTGCGTGAGGCGATCGCCTCCGGCGATCCCAGCCGGGCCATGCCGGCCCTGGCGGGCCTGCGGCAGATGCCGGTTGAAGAGGCCGTGCCCCTGTTGCTGTTGGGTCTGGAGCAGGAGGTTTTCATGGTGCGCTCGCTCAGCTGCGCCGGCCTCGGGGTGAAGCAGAGCGAGGCCGGCTGGCAGGCCCTGGTGGGCGCCGCCCAGCACGATGAGGACGCCAATGTGCGGGCTGAAGCAGCCAATTCCCTGGTCAGCCATTCGCTGGAACGGGCCTGGCCCCTGGTGCTTGAGCTGTTCGCCGCCGATCGGCAGTGGCTGGTGCGCTGCAGCATCCTCTCGGCCCTGGCCGAACAGGCCGAAATCAATCCGGCCTGGCTGCTGGAGCTGGCGTCGATGGCGATCACCGATGCCGATGGCACCGTGCGGGTGGGCGGAGCCGAGATCCTCGGCCGTCTCGTGCGGGAGCACGGCGATGGGGAGGCCCGCGCCCTGCTGCAGCAGCTCCAGACTGACGCCGATCACCGGGTGGTGGCCGCGGCGTTCAACGGGTTACAGGCCTGAAAGGGTTACAGGGCTGTAATCGGTTATTGGGCTAAACCGGTTACAGCCTTGCTAGGTTTCGCATGTCACTAGGGGTGCCCCGCTGCCGGCCTAATCAGCTGTGCAGCACCGGGCTGAGATCACACCCTCCGAACCTGATCCGGGTAATGCCGGCGCAGGGAAGTGGAACTGGATTGTGAAACCACTCTCAGGCTGCGCCCCGCCCTATCTGCAGCCCCACATGCGTAGCGCCTGGATCGAGAAGCGTCGCGGCACCGCGAACTATTCCCAGATGCATTATGCCCGCCAGGGCGTGGTGACCGAAGAAATGGCCTATGTGGCCAAGCGGGAAAACCTGCCCGAATCGCTGGTGATGGAGGAGGTGGCTCGGGGGCGGATGATCATCCCGGCCAACATCAACCACCTCAATTTGGAGCCGATGGCGATCGGCATCGCCAGTCGCTGCAAGGTGAACGCTAACATCGGCGCTTCCCCCAATGCCTCCGATCTCGAGGAGGAGGTGGCCAAGCTGCGCCTGGCGGTGAAATACGGCGCTGACACGGTGATGGACCTCTCCACCGGCGGCGTCAATCTCGATGAGGTGCGCACGGCGATCATCAACGCTTCGCCGGTGCCGATCGGCACGGTGCCCGTCTATCAGGCGCTGGAAAGCGTGCATGGCTCGATCGAGAAGCTCGACGCCGACGACTTCCTGCACATCATCGAGAAGCACTGCCAGCAGGGCGTTGACTACCAAACGATTCATGCCGGCCTGCTGATTGAGCATCTGCCGCTAGTGAAGGGCCGCCTCACCGGCATTGTCAGCCGTGGCGGCGGGATTTTGGCCCAGTGGATGCTTTATCACCACAAGCAGAATCCCCTGTTTACCCATTTCGATGACATCATCGAAATCTTCAAGCGCTACGACTGCAGCTTCTCCATTGGAGACTCCCTGCGGCCGGGTTGCCAGCACGACGCCTCCGACGCCGCCCAGCTGGCTGAGCTCAAAACCCTCGGACAGCTCACCCGCCGCGCCTGGGAGCACGACATCCAGGTGATGGTTGAGGGTCCGGGCCATGTGCCGATGGATCAGATCGAGTTCAACGTCAAAAAGCAGATGGAGGAGTGCAGTGAGGCACCCTTCTATGTGCTCGGTCCGTTGGTCACCGACATCGCCCCCGGCTACGACCACATCACCAGCGCAATTGGCGCGGCGATGGCCGGCTGGTATGGCACGGCCATGCTCTGCTACGTCACCCCCAAGGAACACCTGGGCCTGCCCAATGCCGAGGATGTGCGCGAGGGCCTGATCGCCTACAAGATTGCTGCCCACGCCGCCGACATTGCCCGCCACCGCCCGGGGGCCCGCGACCGCGACGACGAACTCAGCCGCGCCCGCTACGCCTTCGACTGGAACAAGCAGTTCGACCTCTCGCTTGATCCGGAGCGGGCTCGCGAATACCACGACGAAACTCTGCCCGCCGATATCTATAAACAGGCAGAGTTCTGTTCGATGTGCGGGCCTAAGCACTGCCCGATGCAAACCAAGATCACCGACGAGGATCTAGCTGGGCTTGAACAGGTGCTGGCGGAGCAAAAAGCGGGCGAGGCCGCGGCTGTCTGAGCGAAGGGGCGAGGTGGGTTTGGGGCCTAAGTCGCATTGATCAGCCGTTGCGATTTAGCCCCGCTCCTTGGCCTTGGCTGCCAGCGGCCCTGCGAACACCTATTCCTATTATTTTAAAGCGAGAGTAGTTCTGGCTTCTTTGTACGACGATTGCGGGCTCTCCCTGGGGCACCCAGCCATTTGATGCAAGTAAATCTGAGAAGGCCTTAATCGCCTCTTTATCGTTGATTCGTGGATCAATTGGTTCGATTGCTAAATATCCTGATTGGTTGGGGGCGGCCATGAATTGGTAATGGCGGGGGTCGTTAAGGGGGAGGATCTTTGCGCTTGGGCCCAAGGTGTAGCCAGCCTTTGCCCCAACCATCCAGCTGCGGGTGACAATGTTGGCTGGCTTGCCGAAATCATTCCAGAGCTTGGGCAGGGAACCCCAGTCTTGTAGCTGCCAGTTGCGATCTATGGATGGGGGCTCCTTAAATATGGCTCTTGTAAAGATCGCATCCTTGAATTGAAGGCCTACGCCTATGGCCGCAATCGAGAGAAGTAGGGCGGCGCTTGCCCACACTTTTTTAATAATAATGAGATGGGTTTGAGTTTGCCTTGAGGTCCATTGGCCTACAAGCGGGAAGCCGAAAAGAAAGCCCCCCATAGACCAATGGGGCAGGGAGCGCTCGCTGACTAGTGCGATTAACAGGAACGCCACCGGCAACACTATGGTCAACCAGCTGAATAGGGAATCGGCGGGTGACTTAGCTTTGGAAACCCCTTTTAGTGAGCAAGCCATTGCCACTATCCAAGTGCCCGGCAACAGATAGGCCATCTGGCCGACCAGGATCTTAAGAAAGTTCAGTGGGAAAAGCTGGAGACCGGCGTTGCCAGCCCTGCCTGATTGAAAGCCAAAGGATATCCAATCGTGGGAGCCATTCCAAATGAGTACTGGGATTAGGCCAGCCAGGCCAATGATTATGGTTGTAAATATTGCTGGAGAGTGGAGCCATGCCCTGTTCTTTTTGTTTAAAAGGGTAAAAATACCTATTGAGGCCAGGAAGGCGACCGCCTGGTATTTAGATGCCAGGCTAATCGCTAAAAATATGCCTGCCGCCCCATATCGAAATGGTTCTAGTTTGTATTTAGGCTCAAGTATGCCTGGCAGCAGAATCCATAGGGTCGCCAATAGGCCGAAATTTAGGGGCCCATCTGGCACTACAAATAGACCAGCTGAGATCAGGAAGAATGGAGCGATTGAATACCAGGCCATGGCCCAAAAAGCGGCAGAGCTGTCGTAGGCCCTCCGGGTTATATCGTATATAAGCCAAGCACTTGCCGTTCCAAGTAGCACAAATGGAATGCGCAGAATGCTGGCTGAATTGCTGCCGCTTGCCAAATGGGCAAGGCCTGCGATCGTAAAGACTGCCGGAGGATGGTCGAAGTAGGAAAGGGACCAGTCTGGTGAGATGGAGATCGCATAGGCCTCATCTATTCCTGCTGGCCACACAAATGCAAGCAGGAGCCTTAGGGCCGTGAAGCTAAATAGAAGAAAAGCCGCTTTCTTTGTCATTTGCGCCCTTTGGTTTGGCTACCTTTATGGAGTATTCCACACGAAGCGGCTGCTGGCGGCGTAGTTCCATACGAAGACAACTAGGATTCCGGCCAGCTGGGCAAATAGGGCATCTTTTGCGATAAGATTATAGTAACCAGAGGCCAGTCCTACATTTGCAATTGCCGGAAGAGATGCCACCAGTGAGAATTTTAGCAGCCCCTTAAAAAGGGCCGCCCCTTTAAGGCGCTGGAAATGGAAGGTGAGCGCATTGTTGATGAGATAGTTTGAGCACGCCGATGTCATCACCGCAAAGGGCAGGGCTTGCTGAAACAGCATCCCAAATCCGCCCACCAGTAGCTGGGTTGTTAGGAGTTGAACAGCTACTCCACTGGCCCCAACCAAGGCAAAACTAATAGCCCTTCGGGGTATAGCCCTCAGACTTAAACTGTGTAGTATTGAGATCAGAAAATCCCAG
>NZ_JAGQCR010000049.1:0-15999 GCF_024346295.1 Cyanobium sp. BA20m-14 | reverse complement strand
GAATAAGCCACAGTCGTCAGGTGTACAACTCGTTTAAGCAAATGGGCGCCAAAGTGGTTGAAATGCTGCGTCCAGTGCAAAGCGTATCAGAAAACTACAGTGAGACAGTTGCTAGGCAGGTGGCCTATCGCTTAAATGAGCAGCTTAGAATGGCCAGAATTGATAGAGCCAATTCTCGCCGAGTCGAGTTCTGGAGCTCAAGAGGAATTGAGTGCGATTAAGTCATTGGAGGAATCGCATATTTAAGCAAAAGCTAACGCGTTTACGCGCATCATCCTCCGCCACAGAGTTACTTCTGATCCAAGGTGCCTCTGCGTACAGGTGATGGCCGGTGTTCACTCAACAGGGAAGGCAACCACCCTCACTGAGCAGGCGTCAACGATCTGAATCCACTGCTCACGGCTGATCGCTAACCGCTCCAACATCTCGCCCACGCCTACTCCTGAGGTAAGCAATCGCTGCCCCCGCGCATGCAGCTCCCGCCACGTCGGTGGCACCTTGAGCAAGAAGCCATTGTCCCGCAGAAAGTGGGTGATTTCCCCGTTGGCGTAAGTCCGCCCGTAGGGCCGAAAAGGCCCCCGTGAAGGGTCGTAGCGGCGCGCTGCCTTGATTAGGCCAATCATCGCCAACTGCAGCAAGTCCTCCTTGGGGTGAACAGTGCGGCGAGCGAAGTTGCCGGCGATCTTCTCTGCCAAGTCCATGTGCTCAAGCGCTAGGGCATCAGCAGCTGCATGGGGCGGCACTGGCCGTTCCCGCCTGGGCCTGCAACGCACGGGCTGCTTTCCCTGAGCTCTGGGCGGGTGATGCGCCGGCGTCTGCAGGTTGATCTCCAGCTGCTCTGCCCGGGCATGGCACGCCGGCTGGCGGTAGCGCCGTTGCTTGAGCATTTGCGCCGCACTTGCGGCATCACCCACCAGCACAACCGTGATCGGCAGCACCAGCTGCACAGCAGGTGGAGTCAGCACGGCAGGGCATGGGCTCTCCACCAGGGATGGCGTGGAGCATTCCCGCACCGCGGACACCAGCGGCCCCCTCATCGACTCACCAGCAGTGGCGTCACCACCGGCTGGATGCCTTGGGCCTTCCAGTAGCGGCCCTCCAGCCAGAGGGCGCCATGGCAGAACGCATCCACCAGGTCCTTGCTGCCTTTTGGGAAGCGGATCGCTTCTTCCACCAGCGGCTGGGCGCGGTGGTGGAAGCGAATCTGTCCTGCTTCCACCAGGGGGGCGACGGCATGAGCTCGGGTTTCCTTGCTGCCGCGGGCCGTGATTGGCAGCATCCCCGGTACGCGGCGCCGGAGGGTTTGCAGCACGGCCGGGCCATTGGCGGCGTCCTCGATCAGCACGGCATTGGGACGCAGGCCCTGCTGCTCCAGCGCCTCTAGGCAGCCCAGCAGGAAGCGGATCACCGCCGGCAGGCCAAAGCGATGCCGGGAAGCCCAGAGCACCTCCATTTCCAAGGCAGTGCACTGCAGCGGCCCCTCGCGTTCACCGCTGCGCGGGTTGATCGGCCTGGACGCTGGTGCCAGCAGCCCTACCAGGCAGAAGCCGCAGTAGTCGCTCTCTGCCTCCCCCTTGAAGCTCAGGTCGCACGAGAGGGCCAGCAGGGCGTACTGCCGCTGGCGGCCAGTGGCCGCTCCTGCCTCCTCGCGCGGGAAGGGCGGCCGGATCCACTGCCTCAGGAAGATTGAGCCAGACGCCGGGCTGGGCCGCTGCTGATACAGCGCCGCCCACCAGTAAGCGCCGAGGCGGGCGCGGATTTTGACCAGCTCGCTCAGTGGGAAGCGCTCCGGGCACAGCGCCTCACCCCTCTGGCGCCAGTCGGGAATCAAGGTGCAGGTAGGCGGCAGCTTGGGGCGTTCGGCCGGGTCTTCTGCAACAGCGGGTAGATCCAGGACGGTCCACTGCTGTGGGGCTTCCCCAAGCTCCTGCTCATACAGCCAGCCGATCACGTCTTGGTGGTCCCAGCGGGTCAGCACCACCACCTGGGCTGAAAGGTTTGGCTGCTCGCTGCCGTCTGGACCCAGCACCATGGCCGGTTCGGCCCGGGTGAGCCACACCGAACGCAGCCAGTCGATCAGCTTCTGCCGCAGCGCCGGAGAGGCGGCATCACCGGGGCCCTTGTAGGGGTCGTCAATGATTCCCAGGCTGTAGCCCTTGCCGGTGAAGGGGCCATCCACACCAGCAGCGATGCAGCCACCGCGCTGACGGGTCAGCCAGTTGCCCACCGCCGCTGAATCGCGGGCCAGCAGGTGGCCGGTGACCCGGTAGAAGTGGCGCGCTTCTCTGGAGTGGGCGTAAGCCAGCTCGGCCGAATACGACGCAATCGCCGCAAAGAGATGCGGGTAGCGCTGCAGGAAGTAGGCCGGAAACAGCTTGGAAACCAGGAGCGACTTTCCTAACCGCGGTGGACAGGTAACGATCAAGCGGCTGAGCTGGCCATCGGCCACGGCTTGCAGCAGCTCGATCAGCACCTCGGCCCAGCGGTGGAAGCCATAGCGGGGGTAGGCCTCGGCAATAAAGCTGCGCAGGCTCTGGGGTTCTGCCTGGATTGGGGTGGTGCTGGCCGGCAGGTGCAGCAGGCCGGCGTCACCCCAGGGGTCGAGCTCGTTCAGCAGCAGGCCACTGCTGTTTGCAGCAAGGCGCTGCACAAGTGCCGTACTTGAGGGAGCGCCCGTCATCCCCTCAGCTCCGGTGACTTGATGGGGCCCCGCAGGATGCCGCCGATCTCAGCAATCACCCGGAAGGCACCAACCGCCGCGGAGAACTGCTCGGCATCCATGGCCCGGCGCGCGCAGTCGTAGAGGGCGTAGATGTGCTGGGCCTGATGTTCGAGGCGGTTGCTGATCAGATCTTCCACCATCCGCTGGCGTGCCGCATCTAGATAGGAGCGGACCGTGCGGGTGTTGGTGACCCCCCAGCTGGCTCCTGCGTTTTCGTAGATCCGCAGCAGGGGCATGCGCTGGGCAATCCACAGCTGCGCCTCGGCGATGCGCCGCTCCACCTCCATCGCCGTGGGCCTGGGCGCCACCTTGCCGCGACGGCGGAGGCGGGGCGGATTGCCCTTCCCGACTGGCCTAGAGGGATCGACGCCGGCTGAGGGGAGGAGGGCCCGGCCATCGGCGTCCTGATCCAGCGGGGCAGAGCGCAGGGCCTCGATGACCTCGTCGACAGGTGGCGCTTGCTGAAAAGACATCAGCCAGACAACCAGAGCCGCAGGGACCCATCCGGGGAGTACGCAGGTGCCATGACTGGAATTTGTTTCAGCGAAAGCATAAATGCTTTATCCACGCTCGCATATCCGCAGGCCTGATCACCGCTCTGGCCGCAAGTCAGCTTTGTAGCGGCTGGTCCCGGAACGGCTGGAACGGCGCTGGAACGGCCCGCGTTCCGGCCAGATCGGTTGCCAGAGCAGCGTTCCCACGGTGGTGGAACAAATGGAACACTAAATACAGATATAGATATAGATAGAGGCCTAAAGTTGCATACCAATTGGTGGGACTATTGGGTTACCGATCGGGCCGATCCCTTGCCGAGGCTTAGCTGCCTATTTATCTAGGGGGATGTCCTTGCTGAGCGTTCCACCCGTTCCAACCATTCCACCCATTGCAGCGCAATCGATCTGGGCGTTTGGGGGGCGGAACGCCGCGTTCCACCTAGATCCAGGTCACCGCGAGGTAACCGGCCCTCGTCTCAGGCCAGAATGGCTGCGCTGCAGTGGATCTGCGCTGCCGAGCTGTTCAGAGGCCATTGATGGGAATGGCGCAGGCCCTGGCCTTGGAGCCGGCCCCCTTGAAGCGCACCGAGTTCGTGGTGGGCTGCGCTCCCGGCAATCTGGAAAGGATCGTGCTCCAGCTGGAGGCCCACGGGGTGCCGTCGAGGATGCGGGCGATCGCCTCGGCGGTGTTGCTCACCAGCAGGTGGCCCTCCTGGATGCGTATGCCATGGCGCGAGAGGATCTCCTCGGCATAGCGAGCGCTCACGGGATCAAGACCGCCGGGGGTGACGACCGTCTCAACCAGCTCGCCGACGTTGCGTGTATGGATCCGGTCCTCGGTTTCCACCCGCAGTTCGAATTGCAGGATGCGATTGAGACAGCGCCGTTCATCGGGCAGACCGATGCTCTGCTGAAAGGTGCTCCAGTCACTGCCAGCGATCAGGGCCTGGGCCTGGGCAGCTGTCGGGACTTCACTGGACTGCAGGGCCCAGGCGCCAGCGAGCAGCGTGCCGTACTGATCCCCCTGATGCTGGGAGCCGAAGTGAGCCGCCGCAACGCGGGAGAACACCCGCACTGCCTGGCGGATCATCGGGAGCAGCACCACGGTTCGGGCGATCAGGCGCCGGCCGGCGCCGGCAGTGATCTGCTCCTCCAGGTCACGGTCGAGCTCCTCCCAGTGGCGCTGCCGTGCCGGTGGCTGGAGGTGATCCGGGGCCCGCAGGGTGAGCTGGGAGAAGCGTCGTCTGTCGGCGCCCTGCCTGAGGGCGGTTGAAACGCTGCTGAGCAGGAACATCGAGCGAACCCGGAACCGCTGCACCTCCCCTGCGGCGGAGCCCTTGCCGATCGAAGCACGTGTCTCACTAGAGGCGTAGCGGGCCAGGGCAAGGATCTGCTGAATACGCTGCTGATCGGCTTTCTCGTTGCTCTCGGCCTCGTCGATCACAACCGGCAGGGCATCGGAGCGCAGGGCCTGGCGGATGAAGGCCTCGGTTGTGTTGCCCACCACCGGCAGGGCGAAATCCCCAAGCAACACCCCGACAAAGCGCTCCAGCAAGGTCGACTTGCCCGATCCTGCAGCGGCTGTAAGCCAGAGGTGAGGGCGCCAGCTGAGCGCCCCGGAGATCGGCGCCAGGGCCACCCAACCTGCAAGCAGCAGGGAGGACGCCGGGATGTCCCAGTGAAACCGCTCGGCAATCGAGAGCACCATGAACGCTTCTTGATCGCTCAAGGGAGTGGCATCGCCGGGCCCGTGGATGGCCGCGCCGCGCTGGTAGTGAAAGCGTGAGCAGAAGGGTTGGGTGATGGGCTGACTGCGGCCATCGACAACGAGGCGGTCACCGAGGTGGAGCACCGATTGCCCTGCATCGGCCCAGGCGCCGCGACCGCGCAGGCAGTCCAGATCAAAGATCCCAACGGCGGCCTGCTGCGTAAACAGATCAGAAGCAGCAGCGGTCCAGTTGACCCCCGTCTTGGAGGGGAAGAGGGTCTCCCAATAGGCGATCGGCGCCAGGCGACAGAGATTCATGCCGCCGTGGGAGGAGGAGGCCAGTCGCACCACCTGACCAGTCGAGCGGGGCTGGTAGTAGTAGCCATCCCCATCGAAGCCGAGGCAGAGAAATGGCCGTTCGCCTGGGGTGTGGGCTGCCCGCGGCGGCGCTGTTCCACCAGGGGTGGGACCCGCAATTACCGAAACGGCGCTGCAGTCACCTGCGGCGTGATTCATCCGCAGGTGGGCGGCCCTTGCAGCCCGCAGGATCACGCTGATGCGCTCCCCTAAAAGCCCCGGAGCGTCATCAACCGAACCGCCCGCCGGCAGGCCGCTCCAAATCTCACCGGCCGGCAGGTGGAGCAGCGGCAGACCCACCGCCGCTGCGGCCTTGATCACCTGGCGGGCGCGGCGCTGGCCCTGCTCATCGTGATCAGAGAGATAGACGATGCCGGCCACACCGGCCTGCCGGAGGGCGCGATAGCGCTCTGCGATCTGGGGGCTGCTGTGGGCGTGGCCCGGTTGGGTGGAGGCGAGGAAGCCGCCGCTGATCAGCAGGTCAGCGCACTTCTCCCCTTCCAGCTCAAGCAGCCAGTGGCCGCGAGCCTGCAGCAGCGAAGACCACTGGTACATGGGCCAAGGATCTGGCCCGGCGCCGCGCTGCCAGCCCTGGTCGGTGCGGTGGTTGGCGTAAAAGAACTTGCCGCCGGATCGATCAACACGGCTGACCCGCTGGTGGTCGGAGTAGGCGTAGGGACTGCCGGTGGGCAGCGGCGCAGCCTGCTCATCGAGCAACGCCAGGTGGAATGCCGCCACCGCTTTTGGCAAGGGGGGCGGCGTGGGGGCAGCAGAAGCCAGCAGGCTATCCCAGGAGACATGGGGCTCCGCTCGCTGCGCTGCGGCAGGAGGCGGTAGCGCCACCCTCAGCGGTTTTGGTTGTTCCAACCTGAGATGGGCCTCGAGGTGGCGGGCGGCGGTCGCAAAATCCCAGCCGGTCACGCGCAGCAGCAGGTCCATGCCGCTGCCGCCACCGCCGCTGCGCTCGCGGCCGCCGCACTGGTTGCAATACCAGCCGCCGGGTCCGTCGTCGCGGTCCCAGCGGTAGCGGTCGGTGCCGCCGCAGGCGGGGCAGGGCTGGTGCCGGTCCTGCAGCTGCTCCGGCGTCAGGCCGGCCAGTTCCGTCAGGAGCCGGGGCCAGTGGCCGTCAGCTGCGAGCAGCACATCGCTCACCATCAGCGCAGGGAAGCCCCAAAGCTGGAGAGGGAGTCGCCGGAGAGGGAATCGCTGGGGGCAGGGGGCAGCCTGCGCTCGTCGCCGCGCATCACCTGCACCAGGGTGCGCCTGACGAAGGAGGCGCGGCTTTCGATGCCGTCGGCGTTGCGGTCGATCCAGGCGACGACGGGCTCAGGGAGCTGCAGCTGTACGCGCTTCATGATGACGGTGGAGTGCTACCGCAAAAGCCTAGCAATAGTTTCAGGTAGTCCTAAAGTCTGGCGAAGTGCTGTCGGCGTGCCGTGGCCATTGCCCTGCGTCCTTGCCAATTGGAGGCCGTGCAGCGGGTCCGGCTTGCCTTCCTGGAGGGGCACCGCGCCGTGCTGTTTGTGCTGCCCACCGGTGGCGGCAAGACGGTGGTGTTCAGCCACATCGCCCAGCAGGCGGCAGCGCGCGGCAACCGCATCGCCGTGCTGGTGCACCGGGCCGAGTTGCTGGAGCAGGCCTCCCGCGCCCTGGCGGACCTAGGCGTGGAGCACGGCCTGATCGCCGCTGGCCGCTCGATGAACCTGCGCGCACAGGTGCAGGTGGCCTCGGTGGGGTCCCTGGCCCGGCGCTTGTCGATGCTGCCGCGCGATTTCTTCCAGCTGCTGGTGGTTGATGAGAGTCACCACGCGAGCGCCTCCACCTGGGCGAAGGCACTGGAGCACTTCAACACCGCCAAGGTGCTCGGCGTCACGGCGACACCCTGCCGCAGCGACGGCCAGCCTCTCGGTGCCTGGTTCTCCTGCATGGTGCTCGGTCCCACTCCCGCCTGGCTGAGCGACAACGGCTACCTGGCGCCGGCCCGGGTCTATGCCCCACCGATCGGCTTTTCAGCCAAGGGGCTGCTGCGCCGGATGGGCGATTTCGATCTGCGCCAGGCCGCCGGTGCCCTCGGCGGTAGCCGCATCCTGGGCGATGCGGTCAGCCATTACCAGCGCCACCTGAGCGGAAGCACGGCGATTGCCTTCTGCTGCTCGATCGCCCACGGCCAGGCGGTGGCCGAGGCCTTCACTGAACGGGGGATCAGGGCGGCCAGCATCGACGGCAGCCAGGATGTAGCCACGCGCAGGCAGCTGCTGGAGCAGCTGGGGTCAGGTGAGCTGAAGGTGCTCACCAGCTGCAGCCTGATCGGTGAGGGAGTGGATGTGCCCTCGGTGGGCGGCTGCCTGCTGCTGCGGCCCACCCAGAGCCTGGCGCTGCACCTGCAGATGATCGGCCGCTGCCTGCGCCCGCAGCCAGGGAAGACCGCGGTGATCCTCGATCACGTCGGCAACATCGAGCGGCTCGGCCACCACCTCGATGAGCAGGAGTGGAGCCTTGATGGAGTGAAGAAGCGTGAGCAGAGCAAGGCCCCGCCTGTGAAGACCTGCCCGCAGTGCTTCTGCGCCATGGCCAGCACTCTCAGCGTTTGCCCGGAATGCGGACATGTGTTCCGGCCGGAGCGCCAGAAGCTGATCACGGTGGAAGGTGAGCTGCGGGAAATCAACCAGCAGGAGCTGCGCCGCCAACGGAAGCGGGAGCAGAGCCGAGCCCGAACCGCCACGGAGCTGGAGGCTCTAGGAACCCAGCGCGGCATGAAGAACCCCAAGGGCTGGGCACGTCATGTGATCGCCAGCCGCCAGACGCGAGGACATTGGAGCCTCCTGGCGTGAGCGAGCAGGAGCTGCAGCAACGGATTCGGCTGCAGCTGGGCTCCAGTCCAGTGCGGCTGTGGCGCAACAACGTCGGTGCGTTGCGGGATGAACGCGGCCGGCTGGTGACCTATGGGTTGTGCAAAGGCAGCAGCGACCTGATCGGCCTGCGCCAGGTGCTGATCGGCCCGGAGCACCTGGGCCAAACCATGGCCGTGTTCAGCGCCATCGAGGTGAAGGCCCCGAAGGGAAGGCTGCGGGAGGAGCAGCGCTCGTTCCTTGAGCTGGTGGAACGCTTTGGTGGCTACAGCGGCGTTGCCACGAGTGTCGAAGAAGCCGCGCGGGTGCTGAGGCTCAGCTAATCAGGCCGGTGAGGCTTGGCTCAGGCCTCGTAACTGTCACCGCTGATCGAGCTCATATTGCCCGTAACAGCCTGTCACGAAGCCGACCATTGGGGGTTGGTGCTTAGCAAGAAGCACGGGATACTTTAAGGGTTCCCAAACGGTAACCCTATGCAAAGCCTGCAGGACAAGCTGGATGCGGCCCGAGTGCAGTTCGGCAAGTTCCTGCGGAACTGGCGCAAGAGCAACGACTGGTCCGTCACCACCGCCCAGGACTGGGCCAAGGCCTGCCCAGGGCTGATCCCCTGGCCGCTGCGGGTCGCCGGCGGCCAATGGGGCAACCTGGAAAACAGCAAGGTTTTGCAGCCCCAGCCCAGCACCTTCATCCAGCTGGCGGTGCTCAACGAGTGCCTGGCGCAAGAGGAGCGGGGCGCGATCAAGGACCGGTTGCTGCGCGATCGGGTGCAGCGGGCCAAGCCAGTGCTGCATGCCGACGGCCGCCCCTGGGGCGCTGAGGACTGGTTCGCCTGCTACATCGGCAAGCTGGAGGGACCCGCCGAACTCTGGCCATGCCAGGAGGAGATCGACGCCGAGGCTGAGACCAAGCGGCTACGCAGCCTGTTCGATCAGGCCCTGGAACTGGTCGGGCTGCGGCCGGTGTCCGCCGCGATGCAGGTGTTGCGCAAGGCGGGAGATCTGCCGATGGAGCAGGTAGTGGCGATCGAGAATGCACTGTTTGCCGGAGAGCGGCTGGGCCCGGCCCTCGTCCCGATCGCCCGTGAGGCCGTGCATGCCTGGGTGCGGGAGGTGGCCCCGGAGCTGGAGCCAAGCGAGCCTCTCAGCAAGGCGGCTTAACAGGCGCAGAGGATGCCAAAAAGCAGCAGGTAGCGCCGTCGCGTGCGCTACTAAAAAGGCATTTATGCGGTACCGGAATACCTGACTTAAGGGTTTCCGAATAGATAACCGCAGGGGTAGCGTTGGCATCCTTCTTTGCAGAAAGGTGGATCAACGCGAACGAGCCTTTACGGCTTCCCACTCCTTGCCCCCTGCTTCCAAGGGGTTGCATCGCTCCGATCTGGAGCACTACATCCTGATCCAGGCCTCCTTCTCCACCGCCCTGGCCCAGTGGCAGCAGCGTTGGCGGGCGATCACAACCGATTCGCTGGCGGCCCTGGCCGGCCACGGCATCGCCATCAGCTTCCGGCAGAGCATTTGCGGGAGCTACGTGGCAACGCTGCTGCACTCCGGCGGCGGCGGGATTGATTCAGGTCTCTGCCCCTCACTGCTAGAAGCGCGGCGGATCGTCCTGGGCTATGGCCTGGAGGATGCCCCATGAGCAATTTCTCTCTGGCGGAGTATCACTGCCATCCCGCCTGGTCCCCCACGGCGCTCAAGGCTGCAGTGACCGGCACGATGCGGACCTGGAGCCATCGCTTCGGGCCAGGGGCCGCAAGATTCGTTCCCTCGGCGGACATGGTCAAAGGCGATCTGGTCGATGCCCTGCTGACGCCCCCCTTTCGGATGGATGACCGGTTCGCCGCGTATCGATCAATCGCCCGCAACACCAAGATCGGCGCCGCCAACTGCGCAGAAGCGGAAGCAGCCGGACTGACACCCGTCAGCGTCGAGATGGTGGAGCAGGCCCAGCGCATCGCTGATGCCCTCCACGCCGACCCAGTGGTGGGCGAGGTGCTGGCGGCCCTGGACCCGTCGCTCAGCCAGCAGCCCCACTTCTGGCAAGACGAAGCGGGCCGGCCCTGCCGCTGCCTGCCCGATGTGGTCACCAGCGACGGCCGGCTGTTTGACCTCAAGAAAACCCGCAGCGCCGTGCCGCGGAAGTTTTACTGGCAGGCCAAGGACCTGGCCTATGACCTGCAGCTGGCCCACCTGGCCCTGGGCCATGAGGACCGCCATGGGCAGCCGCCGCTCGAGACCGGTGTGATCGCCTTTGAGTGGCCTAGCGATCTGACCGCCCCGATCGACTGCAGCCTGCTCATCTTTGATGGGCAAGACCTGGAAAAAGGTCTGCAGCGGCGGGAGGAGGCCTTCCGGCTGATCGCCGAATGCCAGGCGACCGGCAGCTGGCCGAGCCATGGGCGCCAGGCGTTCCGTCCTGTCTTTCATGATTTCAGCCTTCCCGAAACCGTAGGCATTGATTTGAATTCCATTGACCTCTTCTAATGAACGACTCCACCCTCTCCACCAGTTCAGGTCCATCACCTTCCTCAGCCCTGGCCCCAGCGACAGACACCCTGCAGGTGTTCAGCGGTATCGCCGCCTTTGATGCCGCCCAGCGCATGGCCAAAGCCCTCTGCTCCTCGAGCCTTGTTCCCAAGGAGTACCAGGGGCAGCAGGGGCTGGCCAACAGCTTGATCGCCCTGGAGATCGCCGGGCGCATGCGCCTCTCACCGCTAGTGGTGATGCAGAACATGACGCCAATCCACGGACGCCCCACCTGGAGCAGCAAGTTCCTGATCGCCACAGTGAATGCCAGCGGCCGCTTCTCACCGCTGCGCTTTGTCTTTGACGCCAAGGAGAAGCCCAGCAGTTGCTACGCGGTAGCCACCGATAAGGCCACCGGTGAGGTGCTGGAAGGGGAAACCATCACCCTGGAACTGGCCCGCAAAGAGGGCTGGTGGAGCCGCAAGGACCGCCAGGGCAACGAGACCAGCAAGTGGCAGACGATGACCGGCCAGATGCTGCGCTACCGCGCCGCGGCCTGGTGGTCGAACGTCTACTGCCCGGAGATCGCCCTGGGCTTGATCACCCAGGAGGAGGCGCTCGACATCGAGGCGGTCACGGTCCGAGAAGCTGGCGGGGCCAGCATTACTGGGGCTGAAATCCAGGCGCCATCTCAGGCCGCTGCGACATGGAGCCAGGCCGCTGAGGAACCCGCTGGGCAAGCCGCCACGGCGCCGGAAAAACTCACCGCCCGGCGTACTGCAGCTGGCTCCCGCGCTGCCGCTATACCCAATCTTTTACGCCATCGCGAAGACAAAATGATTCCACCGGAAACCCAAAACAGCGCCACTGGGCGCATCGAGTCATCCCATGGGGGAAACGCTGAGGCAGATCAAGAGGTGATCGA
The DNA here is from genome assembly GCF_024346295.1 of Cyanobium sp. BA20m-14. Taxonomy (NCBI): domain Bacteria; kingdom Bacillati; phylum Cyanobacteriota; class Cyanophyceae; order Synechococcales; family Prochlorococcaceae; genus Cyanobium; species Cyanobium sp. BA20m-14. The sequence continues at coordinate 4,479 of NZ_JAGQCR010000049.1, read as the reverse complement.
CGCCGAGATTGTGGGCACCAGCGGGGCTGCGCCGGAGCCGGCCACCCCAGCTGAGCAGCAAGCCGGGCACCAAACCCGGCAGCAGGAGGTCCTATCGCTGCAGGCCAGCGAGACCCCTGCCGCAGGCACCCAGCCAGCACCGCGGAGAAGCAGGAGCCAGTCCGCTGCTGCCCCAGCTCCAGAGCCTGAATTGAATCCGGTGGAGGTGGGCCTCCGCCAAATCCCACACATCGCCACCCTGCAGGAGCTCGAGCGCGCCTACGGACGCATCAACCAGCTGCTCAGTGCGGGCCAGATCAACGACGAGAACGCCGAGCGGCTCTGGAGCGCGATCTCCAGGCGCCGCCGGCAGCTCGAGGACAGCGAGAGCGCCCAACAGAGCGCGGGGGCGGGGACATGAGCACCTCCCCCCAGAAGCCGCGGCCACTACGCCAGCGGATCGGCAACCACAAGAAGACCATCGCCATGAACAACGACACCTTTGAGCGGGTCGATGCCTTCGCCCGCAGGCACAACATCACCTGGAGCGGAGCGCTGCACGAACTGGTGCGCACCCATCCGCTCATCGGCCTGCCGTCACTGCTGGCGGTTCAGGAGCGCATCAAGGCCCGCACCGGCTCGGCGCTCGAGGTGGAGGCATGAGCATCAATCTGATCGTGCTGGTCGGCAATGCCGGCCGGGATCCGGAGCTGCGCTTCTTTGAGACCGGCAGCTGCATCTGCGAGTTCACCCTGGCGGTGAACCGCCCGCCGCGCGACGGCCAGCCCCAGGAGCCGCTCTGGGTGAACTGCAAGGCGTGGGGCAAGACCGCCCAGGTGGCGGGCGACTACCTGCGCAAGGGCAGCAAGGTAGCGATCGTCGGGCGGCTCGAATTCGAGCAGTGGAGTGACCGCAGCAGCGGTGAGATGCGCAGCAAGACCCTGGTGGTGATCGACCGCCTGGAGTTCTGTGAGGGCAGGAGCGGTACGCAGCAGCAAGAAAAAGCCGCCGACTTAGCGGCCTTCTCCGCTGGCCAGTCCGTCAGTGACTCGGCGTCTCAGACGGCAACCGCCGCTGCAGGGGGCTCCCGCAGTTCGAGCGCGGCGACATGGGGCGCACCCGCTGGCGTGCCAGCACCGGCGGCCCCGGCCTGGTCCACCAGCGGCCCCATCAGCGACGAGGAGGTGCCCTTCTGATGACCCATCACACCAACGTCCGCTACGGCGGCAGGGGAAAGAGTCCCCAACTGCCGGCCTTCTGCCGCACCCGCCAGAGAAGCGCCACCACCGTGGGGCTCAGCGCGCTGCAGCAGCTGCAGTGGTTGCTGTGGCTGCTGCTGGCGCTGCAACTGAGCACGATCTTGCTGCTGCTCTCCGGCACGGTGCCAGCTCCCCGAAGACCGCAAGCAGGAGCACCCATCGCCACCACTGCCGCAGCTGGCGCCACTGTCCTCTCGCCTTCTCAGCCATGAGCAGCACGACCGCTCTGGTGCCCTACCCGTTCGAGGGGCACCGCATCCGGGTCAGCACCGATGCGCACGGTGAGGCCTGGTTCGCCGCCGCTGATGTCGCAGCAGCCCTTGGCCAGCAGCCGATCGCCAGAGGGCTGGCCAACCTGCGGGAGGCGGAGCACTGCCTCCATTCCCAGGAGGGACCCGGCAGCCAGGGCTGCACTCTGGCCCTGATCAGTGAAGGCGGCCTGCTGCGCCTGCTGCTGCTGGACGCCAGCCAGACGGCCTGGCGAATGCGGCGCTGGCTCACCCATGAGGTTCTGCCAGCCCTGCACCACCAACAGGTCAAAGCAAGGGCTCACTTATCAGGCACGGCTGGGGAAAAGACCCAGACCGTGTAGGCGGTGCTGCGGCTTGCCGAGGAGATCATCGAGCTCACCGGCGTCGGGTACTCCGATGCGCTCCTCGCTGCCATTGAGGACATCGAGGCCAGCACCGGCCTCCACCTGGCCCCACTGCAACAGATCCTTTGCGACACCCACTCTGCGGACTCAGCTCATCGCCCCGCTCAGCCGGTTGGTGCGCCAGTCGAGGCACGCTTGGATGCAGAGCAACTGGCCGAGCGGCTGGGCCACACGATCAGGGATATCAACCGCCGGTTGGCCGCCTGCGGCCTGCAGGTGCGCAATGACCTTGATGACTGGCAGCTCACTGCAGTCGGCTGCGACTGGGGTATCGCCCTGCCGCGCTGCAGCCGCGGCGAGCACCGGCAGCAGATCGTCTGGGATCCAGCGGTGGTGGCGTTGCTGCAGGGGGAAGGGTGATGTCAAACAGCATTGCTCTGGTCGGCCTACCCCCCGAGGGGCAGTGCGGCCTGGTGGCCGAGAAGTCGAATGTGAATCCTCGCTGTTGCAGGAGGGGCCGGTAATGGTCTCTCCAAGAGTTCGTCACAGCCGTCCGCAGCCCCCTGCCAAGCCAATCGAACTAGCCCATACCCAGGAATGGGCTGATGCCCGATCGACGGCTCCGCTTCTCGGTGTGAGCGAGAAAACCCTGGGTCGCTGGCGCAAGGCCGGCTTGTTCCGGGCTGGGGTGCATTGGCGCCGCAAATTCCCAAGCAGCAATTCACCAGTTCTGTATCACCTAGAGCGCTGTAACGAAGCGATGAATGAAGCAACGGCCCGCACGCCCCATCTCCTCGAGAAAAACTGAGCCTTTCAGGCACGGCAACGAAAGCCCTGGTTCAGTCCGTTACTGGACCAGGGCCTTTTGCTGGAGTGGGCCAGTGACGCCCTGAGAGGGGTCCAGCAGGGCTTGTAGGGAATCAAGCCACCAGTCCTGCTGGTTTTGCTGTGTCCCGCTGCCAGAACTTGAATCTTGAGGAAGGCGGTGCCTGGTGGCTTTGCCCACATCTTGCCCACAAAGCAGGGGGCCTATCGGTGAAAAGTCAATCGGGGCGACAGGATTCGAACCTGCGACCTAGTGCTCCCAAAGCACCCGCGCTACCAAGCTGCGCCACGCCCCGTTCCTTCGTCATAGTAGTGGAGTGCAGGCCAGCACTGGATTCTTGCTGTGCCAACGGGTTTGGGGCTTGTAGCGGGTAGGGGCAAATGGCAGCATGTAGCAGCTGGATATCACTTGGATATCACTAGCCCGTCACTTTTCTGTCGCTAGCGCCGCAGGTGCCCCATGACCCGTCGATCCGACGCCCCACCATGGGTGCAGGGCTTAAGGGCACAGCTGAAGAGCACCGTTGGCCCTGCGTACCGGTTGGGGGAACAAAGCGGCAAGGCGAAGCTTGACGTCCGATACGCCGACGGCACCAGAGGAACAGCGGTTCTTCCCGTCTTGTGGGTGCCGGGGCAGGCTCGCCACATACAGGAGGTTGTGGAGCGCCTAGCCCAACAGCTTGCTATGGGCCTGACCCTGCGCCAGGCACTAGAGGTGATCCGTGGTAAGGCCGTGCCCCCACCTGAACGTGGCATCGCCCCCGTAGGTGTGGAGTTATTGGCCGCGTGGGAAGCGTTCGGGGTCCACAAGGTCCATCGGACCGGCCAGATCAAAGCCAGCACCTGGCTTGTCGACTACGGCAAGTCGGCTAGACGTCTGCAGGTTGTCGCTGACAAGGCAGTTGACGCCAAGTCGCTGTTAACCCTGGCCGGAGAGGCTTGGCCGCCGGGGTCCCGCCGTCGCCAGGTGGTTTTGCAGCATCTGGCCGCAATGTGCCGCTGGGGGGTCGAAAACGACCTGTTGCAGGCTGATCGCTGGACCCCACCCCCCAGCCTGAAGAGCTACGTCGGTGAAAAACGAGCCGGGCGAGTGGATGGAATTCCCCTTAACGACGATCAGATCCTTGGCCTGCTCAATGGTCTGCCGCAGGACACGGCAGGGCAGAGGTGGAATTACGCCATTCAGCTGATGGCTGCCTACGGCCTACGGCCAGTCGAATTGCTGCACCTGCGCATGGAACCGGCCGGAGGCCTGTGGTGCGACTACATAAAACGAAGTGGCGGGGGATCGACGAGGCCACGCCAGCTCCGGGCCCTGCACCCTGAGTGGGAAGTCGACTGGAGGTTGCGCGAACGAATCGAGGCGGGTGAGGCCTTGCCACCGTTTGGAGGTGGGGTGGCTGATGCCGCTCGTCGTTACCTAAGCCGGCAACAGGCCTGGATGGATCTGGGCACCTCAGGAGCTACCTGCTACGGATTTCGGCACGGGTATGCCCTGCGGGCGCACCAGGCATACGGTCTAAGCCCGCGGGTGGCGGCAGCACTGATGGGTCATTCGGTCGAAACCCACACACGGCATTACGGCAGGTGGACCGATGAGGCGACCATCGACAGTGCGCTGGAAGCGGCCATGCACTACCGCAAGTTGACGCAAGCGCAAGCTTCTGTATAGTTGAAGAGCTGATGGCGTCCGCAGTCAGCACACCCGTAATGGCCGGGGCCAATGCCACATGTCTGATCCTTTGATCAGGCGTGCACACATAGCAGGCATACGCAGCAGACCCTCGTTCTTTGAGAATGCACCTATGTCCCCGACTAATT
>NZ_JAGQCR010000048.1:0-16070 GCF_024346295.1 Cyanobium sp. BA20m-14 | reverse complement strand
CCCGGGTCGCAACAACCCCGCCAGGGCCCCCAGCCCCTGCTCTGGTTCGCGCAGGTGGTGCAGCACCCCCACCGAATTGATGTAGTCAAAGGGGCCCTCACCGGCCAGGTCGAGCAGGCTGCGCTGCTCGATGCGCAGCTCCTCCACCTGGGCGGCGGCGCCGGAGCGGCGAGTGCGCTGCCGGGCCACCTCCAGGGCCCCGGCGCTGATATCCACCGCCAGCACCGCAGAGCCTGGGTTGAGGTGACAGAGGTAATCGGTGCTGACACCGGTGCCGCAGCCGGCATCCAGAATTCGCCAGCGGCGGGGGGGCAGGCAGCGGCCCCCGCCGCTGGCGGCCCGGGGGGGCAGGCAGCCGGTGGCGGCTGCCCAGGCACTGTCAACGCACCAGCGCCAGTTGTAACCGGGAGGTGGCCCGTCCTGAAGGGGGTCACCCGGGTAGGGGAAGCGGTCGTAAAAGGCGCTCACCACCGGCGTGGCGGCATCACTGACGGGCACGGCGGCATCGGCGGCTACATGCCGAGCTTTTCACGGCCGCCCACCCCCAGGCTCAGGAGCTCCGGCTGCAAACATTTGTTCAAGGCCGGGCTGGGCCCAATGGGCCAGCCGTAACGTGACCAAACCCGGTTCGCTCCTGTCAATGACCGTGACCGCCAGCAGCGGCAGCACCAGGGTTGCCGCCCAGCGCTACGACACCCTGCCGCTTTCCAGCGTTCGTCAGGCGGAGCAACAGGACCGCTTCCCCGACGGCGGGGAGCTCCAAACCCTCGTGGCCTTTTTCCAGAGCGGGCAGCAGCGCCTGGTGGCCGCGCGCCGAATCTCTGAGAACGCCGACTTCATCGTGGCCAAAGCGGCCAACCGGATCTTCTCCGGCGGCACGCCGCTCTCCTACCTCGACGCGCCGCTGAGCACCTCCGGCCCCAGCGCCAGCGACGCCACCCCCCTGGCCGCCGACCAGGCCGCCTTCCAGCGTTCGGTGCAGACCTTCGCCCAGGGCACCGGCAACTCCAGCGGCAACCTGATCACACGCTTACTCGAAAGCACAGGTGGCGACGCCGATGTAAGGGTTGTGCTGCCCACCGGCTTCAGCCCGATTGCCGTGGGCCGTTACGGCACCGATCGGATGCGCAAGTCGCTGCGCGACATGGGCTGGTTCCTGCGCTATGTGGGCTACGCCCTGGTGGCAGGAGACCCCAGCATCCTGGCCGTGAACACCCGCGGCCTGCGCGACATATTGGAGAAGGCTTGCTCCTTGGCGGCTACCAATGTGGCCCTGCAGGAAATGCGCGCCGCAGCCGCGGGCCTCTGCAAAGACAATCCCCAGGCACGCGAGCTGGTGATCCAGTACTTCAACGTGCTGCTCGCCGAACTGCAGGTGGCCACTCCAAGCACCCGGCAGCGCCTCGGCAGCCCTGAAAGTCAGGGCCTCCAACTGCCTGCCATTTATGCCTTAGCCGCTGACGGTAAGCAGCGCTTCATCATGCGGCCGCGCCTAAGTGGTGCCCAAAAGGCCGAAGTGATTCGGGCCGCCTACCGCCAGGTGTTCGAGCGCGACATCGCCAAGGCCTACAGCCAGACGCCCTGCCCGGTCGAAGCCACCCAGGTGCGTCAGGGCCAGCTGTCGATGCGGGAATTCATCCGCTCCCTCGGCCACAGCAAAGAATATCGCCAACAGTTTTTCGGACGCTTTTCCAATAGCAGGGCGGTTGAGCTGGCCTTCCGCCACTTCCTCGGTCGCGGCATCAGCTCCCGTGAGGAATTCACCCGCTACTTCGACATCGTCAGCGTCCAAGGCCTGAATGGTCTAGTGGATTCCCTGATCAACACCTTGGAATACGCGCGGGTGTTCGGCGAGGAAACCGTGCCCTACCTGCGGGATCTCGGTGAAGAAGCCCAGGAGAGTGCCGGCTGGGGATCAAACCGCAAGCTGTTCCGCTTCAGCGCTCCCTTTGAAGGTGCGCCCCAGTACGTCACCCTCTACGCCTCCTATCGCCAACCCTTCGCAGATCAGCACGTCTACGGCGGCGGTAACGATCCCCTGGCCCTCAACTACGGCGCAATTTTCCCTTCCGGCACCGCTTCGGTGGCCACCAGGCCCGCCCCCTATGGCTACGACAGCCGCCGCATCCTGATCGGCAATGGCCTGGCCCAGCCTGGCCAGATGGACAGCGTCCAGTTCCGCAAGGCCAGCCCCCGCCGGGTGGGTCCCAAGGTTGTGCGGCTCCAGCAGATTGCTACCGGCGGCAGCTCCGTGCCCCGCCGCGGCGGCCAACCCAGTATTCGTGGAACTGAAGCCAGCACCCAGGCAGTTATTAATGCGGTCTATGTGCAAGTTTTAGGCACTGCTGGCTATGCCGGAGAGCGCAATAAAGTTGAGGAAATCAAGCTCGAGAACGGCGATATCAGCCTGCGAGAGTTTATCCGCCAGGTCGCCCGTTCCAAGGCCTTCCGCCGCCGGTATTGGAGCAGCCTTTACATCACCAAGGCCATCGAGGTGATCCATCGCCGGCTGCTAGGTCGCCCAACCTTCGGGCGATGGGAAATTAACGGCTACTTCGATACCGCAGCCCGCACCGGCTTCTATGGGGTAGTCGACGGGATTCTCAACAGCAGCGAATACAACGAAACCTATGGCGAAGACACAGTCCCCTACGAGCGTTTTGTCACCGCTACTGATCGAAATGCCCGCAAGGTGCCCGGCCTCAACCGCCCCTTCGACGCATCTGCCTATGCCAATGAATTTGCCCAAGACAAACGTCCAAACGTGCCCGTTGATCAGACCATACGCACTACCGGGGATATAACCAATCGAAATCTGTCAGCGCGCCGGCAGATTGTCGTGGGGAGCTGGACAGCCCAGACCGTCGGGGGCGAAACCATGAAGGCATCTCAGCCCCAAGACAACTTCACCCCGGGACCAGGCAGCATCCGTCAAGCACCTGCACCGAGTCGCCGCTGGAAGCAGACCCCTATGTCCAGCGACGCCCTTTGAAGCCTCAGCACAGCCTGCCGCTGTGGAGCTGATAAACTGATTGAGAGCACATAGGGTTTGTCAACCGGCCAGGAGCCACCATGGTGAGCCAGATTCATACAGGATTACCCCAAGGGCAAAGCCGCCGCCAAAGCGTGGGGCGCCTTGCTTAGCCTGGACGCACCAGTAGTGAAACCCAGTGCAACAAGAGCTGAAAAGCGTCTACAAGTATCTGCTCAATAGAATCACTATTGTTGAAGAGCCCATAGGGAACATCTAATTCCAATTACACAACCAGCAACTCACGATGGAGGAGCTGGTTAGCAAAGTAGCTGGCAACGAACATCTCCAACGACGCGTCAACCGCATGGCACCCCTACGCACTGCTTCATCGGACTATCTCGCCCTGCTCGGTCGAGCGCCCCAACTCGATGAGGTGAGCGCATTCCCGTGATCACGGTGATCCGCACCCGAAGATTGCGTTCTTAGCCCAAAAGCCCCTCCCTGAGACACTTCAGGCGAAGGAGGGGGATGATTCATGACAACAATTGTCGCAAAAGTTGAGCCGAAAGTCGAAACAAGTGGGGCGGTTAGCGGAGCAAAATGATGAATAATTGCTACGCCAAGCCGCTGTCGCCAAAATTGAACAAAGCCATTGCGCCGCAGCGGGTTCTCCTAACACAAGCGCCGTGAAGAACTGTTACCGCCAAGGGGCCGGTGATTGGGCTTTGCCGCAGAATGATTTGGTGATCGGCGCAAGTCGATCCATTCCCTTACCCACCGGATATCGGTCTCCTTCAAGGCGGCCGCTTGTTTCGAGGCAGAACTGCATGAGCATCGTCTCCAACTCGATCATCAACGCGGACGCGGAAGCCCGCTATCTCAGCCCTGGTGAACTCGACCAGATCAAGTCCTTTGTGGCCGCTGGTCAACGTCGTATTCGGGTCGCCCAGGTTCTAGGCGAAAGCCGCGAGCGCATCGTCAAAACCGCTGGTGGCGCCCTGTTTCAGCGGCGTCCCGACGTGATTTCTCCCGGCGGAAACGCCTACGGCGAGGAGATGACCGCTTCGTGTCTTCGCGACATGGACTACTACCTGCGCTTGGTGACCTACGGGATTATCGCCGGCGATGTGACACCCATCGAAGAGGTTGGAATCATCGGAGCGAAGGAGATGTATCGCTCGCTCGGGACTCCCCTCGATGCCATGGCGGAATCCGTGCGTGAAATGAAGTCGGCTGCCATGGGCCTACTCACCGGCTCTGACGCCGAGGAAGCTGGCTTCTACTTCGACTACGTCATTGGCGCCCTCTCCTGAGACAGCGTTCTTTTACTACTCCCCGCCACCAAAGCTGGATTCATGCAAGACGCCATCACGAACGTAATTAATCAGGCCGACGTTCAGGGCCTTTACCTGGACGACTCGGCTATGGGCCGCTTAGAGCAGTACTTCACCAGTGGTGAACTGCGCGTTCGCGCCGCTGCCACCATCAGCTCGAATGGTTCAGCAATCATCAGAGAGGCCGTGGCCAAGTCGCTGCTCTATTCGGACATCACCCGTCCCGGCGGCAACATGTACACAACCCGTCGCTATGCGGCCTGCATCCGCGACCTGGACTACTACCTGCGCTACGCCACCTACGCCATGCTGGCCGGCGACACCTCGATCCTCGACGAGCGGGTGCTCAATGGTCTCAAGGAGACCTACAACTCCCTGGGCGTGCCCATCGGCGCCACGGTCCAGTCGATCCAGGCCATGAAGGAAACCACCGCTTCCCTGGTGGGTCCGGATGCCGGCCGGGAAATGGCCGTGTATTTCGATTACATCTGCTCCGGCCTGGGCAACTGATCCCTACCAGCGGCACACCCGAGGATCATCTCCATGCGTCTGTTCAAGATCACGGCCTGCATCCCCAGCCCGGAAAAGAGCCGCACCCAGCGTGAGCTTCAGAACACCTATTTCACCAAATGGGTGCCCTATGACAGCTGGTTTGCTGAGCAGCAGCGAATCATGAAGCAGGGCGGCAAGATCCTCAAGGTGGAACTGGCCACGGGCCGCCGCCAACAAAATGTCGGCAACTGAGCTCCCGGCCAGGCTGAATCCCTTTAGCAACCCAGAGCCCGGCCCAGGCCGGGCTTTTTTATGGCCCATTTTTGGTTAACCATTCCCCACCGGAGGCTCGACAACCACCCCTGGTGCACGGCTGAATGGGTCCTCGTGATGGCGTTTTCCAAGCCATCCCAACCATCTGCCATTGGCTCGAACCGCAACCCCCCGTCGCAACAGCGAACCGCCCCCCCGTTCCAAAAAAGCTTGGGGCCTGTGGCCCTTGCCCTGGGAGCAGTGGCCCGCAGAAGCGCGCCTGCTGCTGGCGATGGTGGGCCTGTGGAGCGGAATCGGCCTGCTTGTGCTCACCTCGGCCAGCTGGTGGGTCGCCGAACGGGAGATGGGGGATGGAGCCTTCTATCTCAAGCGGCAGCTGATCTGGATGGTGGCCAGCTGGGGGTTGCTATGGCTGGGCCTGAGCACCAGCCTGCGGCGTTGGTTGCATCTGGCTCCCCTGGGCCTGTGGGGCGGCATCCTGCTGATCGCGGCCACCCTCGTGATGGGCAGCACCGTCAACGGTGCCAGCCGCTGGCTGGTGATCGGGCCGGTTCAGCTCCAACCATCGGAATTGGTCAAGCCCTTTCTGGTGCTGCAAGGGGCCGCCCTGTTTGCCCACTGGAAACGCATCGGCATCGACCAGAAACTGCTGTGGCTAGGGGTGTTTGGGGCCCTGATCCTGCTGATCCTCAAGCAGCCCAACCTCAGCACAGCCGCCCTTTCCGGCTTGCTGCTCTGGCTGATGGCCATGGCCGCCGGCCTCTCGATGCCCCTGCTGCTGGGGGCGGCCGGAGCTGGGGGGCTGCTCGGCATTGGCAGCATCATGCTCAACGAATACCAGCGCATCAGGGTGGTGTCCTTCCTCAATCCCTGGAGTGACGCCCAGGGGGATGGCTACCAGCTGGTGCAGAGCCTGTTGGCAATCGGCTCGGGAGGGTTGTTGGGGGAAGGGTTTGGCCTTTCCACCCAGAAGCTGCAATACCTGCCGATTCAGAGCACCGACTTCATTTTCGCGGTGTTTGCCGAGGAGTTTGGCTTTGTGGGCTCGGTGGGGTTGCTGCTGTTTTTGATGCTGTTTGGCTTCGTGGGGCTGCGGGTCGCCCTGAGCTGCCGTAGCAACCAGCAGCGGCTGATCGCCATTGGCTGCACCACCCTGCTGCTGGGCCAGTCGATCCTGAATATCGCCGTGGCCAGCGGCGCCATGCCGACCACCGGCCTGCCCCTGCCCCTGATCAGTTACGGCGGCAATTCCCTGATGGCCAGCCTGCTGGTTTGCGGATTGCTGATCCGTTGCTCCCTGGAAGCCGGTGGCCTGGCCCCTACTCCCCGCCGCCGCCGCCCCGCACCTGCCCGATAGGCTGGGTCCATGATCAGCCTTGGGCCCCAACTGGCCGACTGGGCCCGCACTAGCGAGGCCCTGCTGCAGCACTCCCTAGCCAGCCCCACCCCGAGCACCGTGGCTGTGGTTTTTGCCGGGGGTCTGCTCACCAGCCTGGGCCCCTGTTCCCTCTCGCTGCTGCCGGTGACCCTGGCCTACCTGGCGGGCTTCAGCGGCCCTGCCGGCAGCCAGGAATTGGAGCGCCAGGCCCCCTGGAAGCGCAGCCTCAGCTTTGCCGCTGGCATCGTGGCAGCCCTGGTGCTGCTTGGCCTAGTGAGCGGCTTCCTGGGCCGCATCTACGGCCAGATTCCCGGGCTCGTACCGATCGTGGTGGCCCTGCTGGCCCTGCTGATGGGCCTCAATCTGCTGGGCCTGCTCAGGCTGCCCCTGCCGGCGGGGCCCGATCCTGAGATTTGGCGCCGCAAAGTGCCTGCCCCGCTGGCACCCCTGGCCGCCGGCCTGGCCTTCGGCCTGGCCGCAACCCCCTGCACCACCCCCGTGCTGGCAGTGCTGCTGGCCTGGATGGCCCAGAACGGCAAACCCCTGGTGGGGATGCTGCTGCTCAGCAGCTTTGGCGCCGGCCAGGTGTTGCCGCTGCTGCTGGCCGGCACCGCCGCCGCCAGCCTGCCCGGCCTGCTCAGCCTGCGCCGCGTCGGCCAATGGGTGCCCCCAATCAGCGGGGTGGTGCTGGTCACCACCGGGGCACTCACCCTGATGGCCAACTGGCGATGAAGGCCCTCCCCCGGCTGGTGGCCCTGATCTCCGATCTGCGCCTGGCGATCGTGCTGCTGCTGGTGATAGCCATCGCCAGCGGCGTGGGCACGGCCATCCCCCAGCGGGAAACGGCGGAGTTCTACCACCGGCTCTACGACCCCCAGCCCTGGCTTGGCCTGCTGCCTGGCGAAGGGGTGCTGGCCCTGCAGCTCGACCACATCTATTCCAGCGGCTGGTTTCTGGGATTACTGGCCTGGCTGGCCCTGGCCTTGCTGCTGTGCAGCTGGCGGCGCCAATGGCCCGCCCTGCGGGCCTCGCTGCGCTGGATTGATTACCGCAAGCCGCGCCAACTCAGCAAGCTGAGCCTGGCCGAAAGCCTCGCCACCGACCAGCCCGCGGCAAGCCTTGAAAAGTTGGGGCAACTACTGGAGGGCAAGGGCTGGCAGATCCGCCTCCAGGGGGATCGCCTTGCGGCCCGCAAGGGGCTGCTGGGCAAGGTTGGCCCCCTGCTGGTACATGCCGGCATGGTGGTGCTGATGCTGGGGGCCGCCTGGGGGGCCGTGGCAGGCCAGCGTGCCGAGCAATACCTGGCCCCCGGCCGCAGCCTGGAGCTGATGGACAGCCGGGGCAGCAGCAAGCTCACCCTCGCCCTCGACAACTTCTCCATCCAGCGCGATCCGGCCGGCCGGCCAGAGCAATTCACCTCCCAGCTGCGCATCCTCGAAGGCGATGGCAGTGGCGGCAGCCTGCTGAAACAGGCCCAGATCAGCGTGAACCACCCCCTGCGCTTCCAAGGGGTGACCCTCTACCAGGCCGACTGGGCCCTGGCGGCAATCAGCCTGCAGCTGGGCAGGAGTCCGCTGCTGCAGTTGCCCCTGCAGAGCTTCCCCCAGCTGGGCGAGCAGGTGTGGGGACTCGTGCTGCCGACCCGCCCAGATGGCAGTGAGCCGGTGCTGCTCAGCCTGGGCAGTGAGCAGGGACCGGTGGAGGTGTACGGCGCCGACGGCAGCCCCTTGGGCCAGATCAGCCCCGGAGGCGAAGCGTTGGAGGTCAAGGGGCTACCCATCCGGGTGGCGAGCGTGCTGCCGGCCAGTGGCATCCTTTTGAAACGAGATCCAGGCGTGCCGCTCGTCTATGCAGGCTTCGCCATCGCCCTGGCCGGCGGGGGGCTCAGCCTGGTGGCAACCCGCCAACTCTGGGCGATCGCCGAAGAAGGGCCTGGCCCGGGCCAGCTGCATGTGGCGGGCCTTTGCAACCGCAACCTCACCGGCTTTGCCGCCGAATTGCCCCAGCTGCTCAGCCAGCTCTAACAGGCAAGCCGGCTGCCGTGGCTCACCCGCACCACGGTGTGCACGTTGCCGCGGGGGTGGAAGTCTGCCTCCAGCTGCATCCACTGGGGCTCGGTGGCAGCCACAAGATCATCGAGGATGCGGTTTGTGACCTCTTCGTGGGAGATGGCCCGGTCGCGGTAGCTGTTTACGTAGAGCTTGATCGCCTTGAGCTCTACCACCCTGGGGCCAGGCTGGTAGATCAGGCGCAGCACCGCAAAATCCGGATAGCCCGAAAAAGGGCACTTGCAGGTGAATTCCGGCAGCTCAATGGAGATTTCGTAGGCCCTGCCCGGCCGGGGGTTGTCAAAACAGATCAGCTCCGCCTCGGCGATGGCCCGCTCGCCATAGGCGGGGGTGAGGGTGCGATCGGAAACGGCAGCAGGGCTGGAAGACATGGAAAGGCGATAGGGCCCGGCCAGAAACCGGCGGAAGGCCAATCCTAGGAACGGGCCCAGACCTGCTGGCCGGTAGCCACAGCTACCACGATCGCCCCGGCACTCGGGCCTAATAGGCCTGTCGGCTGCCATCGGCAGCGGGCACCTGAGAGACTTCCCATCAGCATCAGCTGCTTCCATGAAAAAAGTCGAGGCCATCATTCGTCCCTTCAAGCTCGAGGACGTCAAGATCGCACTGGTCAACGCGGGCATCGTGGGCATGACCGTCAGTGAGGTGCGAGGCTTTGGCCGTCAGAAGGGCCAGGTGGAGCGCTACCGCGGCTCGGAATTCACCGTGGAATTTCTGCAGAAGCTCAAACTGGAGATCGTCGTCGATGACGACAAGGTGGATACGGTGGTTTCAGCCGTCCAGGAAGCTGCCCGCACCGGCGAAATCGGCGACGGCAAGATTTTCGTCAGCACAATCGACGCCGTGATCCGCATCCGCACGGGCGATCGCGACAGCGGCGCCATCTAAGCCTGAGCCCCGGGGTACGGTCTGGGGTCAGCCCTTGGCGGCAGGGCAGGGGGCCAGGGTGGTGGCCACCAGGGTCCTGATGGTGGCGGGGGTGACCCCAGCGGCTGGGATGGCCCGGTCTACTGGTGCTCCCTGCGGACCAAGGCCAGTGGGCCGCAGCCAGAGCAGGTATTCGTGGTTGCCCGCCGGGCCGGTGAGTGGTGAGGCCACCAACCCCCAGGCCTCCAGGCCCAAGGCCGCCGCCGCCCCAACCACGCCCGCAATGGCATCGCAGTGGGCAGCAGGATCCCGCACCACCCCCCCCTTGCCCACCCGCGCCTTGCCCACCTCAAACTGGGGCTTGACCAGCAGGAGCAGATCCCAGGCCGCTTCGGGCCGGAGTAAGCCCAGCAGGGCGGGCAGCACCAGGGCAAGGGAGATGAACGACACATCGGCCACCGCCAGATCGGGCCAGGGGTCAGCGGGCCCATAGAGATCGGCCGCCACCAGGTGGCGCAGGTTGGTGCGCTCCCGCAGCACCAGGCGCGGATCGCAGCGCAGGCGCCAGGCGGTCTGCCCGTAGCCCACATCGATGCCATAGACGCGCTCTGCGCCGTGCTGGAGCAGGCAATCGCTGAAGCCCCCGGTGGAGATGCCGCCATCGAGGCAGACCCGGCCCCGCACCTCCAGGGGGAAGGTGGCCAGGGCCTGGAGCAGCTTCTCCCCGCCCCGGGAGACAAATCGGGGGGATTGCTGCACGTGCAGCTCCGCCTCCGGCAACACTTCCGTGCCTGGCTTGTCGAGCACCCGATCGCCCAGGCGCACCCGCCCGGCCCGGATCAGCTGCTGGGCCTGCTGGCGGCTGGCGGCCAGGCCGCGGGCCACCAGCTCCTGATCCAGGCGTTGTCTGCGGCCCATGGCACTTGCGCTTCTGTGATCAAACCACAACTCAAACGGAACAGATTCCAAGCATCAGGGCCCCATGGCCAAACCCGACCCAGGATGGCCCCCATCTTCCCCATGCCCCAGTGATGGCCAACAACGTGGTGGAGCTTCTCTACCCGGGAAGCTTCGTGAAATTGCGCAACCAACCCGCCGACCTGCCGCCCTTCCAGCTGCTCCAGTGCCGTGGTGGTCGCTGCTGGGTGCGCCAGCAGGCCTGGGGTCAGCAGGTGCAGTGGGAAGTGGAACACCGCCGGCTCACCAGCGTGGCCTGAGCGCCCCGGCGGCCGCACCCATACATTGGTCCAGAAGTGAGCCCCCGCGGCCTTGATCGAGCGTTACACCCTGCCCGAGATGGGCAACCTCTGGAGTGAAGAGGCCAAGTTCCAGAGCTGGCTCGATGTGGAGATCGCCGCCACCGAAGCCAACTGTGAGTTAGGGCGAGTGCCTGCTGAGGCGGTTGCCACAATTAAGGCCAAGGCCCGTTTTTCAGTGGAGCGGATCCTTGAGATCGAGGCGGAGGTGCGCCACGACGTGATCGCCTTCCTCACCAACGTCAACGAGCACGTGGGTGACGCCGGCCGCCACATTCATGTGGGCATGACCAGCTCCGATGTACTGGACACGGGCCTGGCCCTGCAGATGAAAGCCTCGGTGCAGCTGCTGCGCACCGAGCTGGATGCCCTAGCCGACGCCATCCGCGAGCTGGCGCGCGCCCATAAGGGCACCGTGATGATCGGCCGCAGCCATGCCATCCACGGCGAGCCAATCAGCTTCGGCTTCAAGCTGGCTGGCTGGCTGGCGGAGGTGGAGCGCAACCGCGAGCGGCTCGAGCGCCTGGAGCGGGTGGTGAGCGTGGGCCAGATCTCGGGCGCCATGGGCACCTACGCCAACACCGACCCCCAGGTGGAGGCGATCGCCTGCGCCAAGCTCGGCCTGGTGCCCGACACCGCCAGCACCCAGGTGATCGCCCGCGATCGCCACGCCGAATACGTGCAGACCCTGGCCCTGGTGGGCGCGGCCCTGGAGCGCTTCTCCACCGAGATCCGCAACCTGCAGCGCACCGACGTACTCGAGGTGGAGGAGAACTTCGCCAAGGGACAAAAAGGCAGCTCGGCCATGCCCCACAAGCGCAACCCGATCCGCAGCGAGCGCATCAGCGGCCTGGCCCGAGTGCTGCGCAGCTACGTAGTAGCGGCCCTGGAGAACTGCGCCCTCTGGCACGAGCGCGACATCAGCCACAGCTCGGTGGAGCGGATGATGCTGCCGGATTGCTCGGTGACCCTCCACTTCATGCTGCGCGAGATGACCGAGGTGGTGAAGGGCCTGGGGGTCTACCCCGCAAACATGGCCCGCAACATGAATGTGTATGGCGGTGTGGTGTTCAGCCAGCGGGTGCTGCTGGCCCTGGTGGAAGCCGGCATCAACCGCGAAGACGCTTACCGGATCGTGCAGCGCCACGCCCACAGCGCCTGGAACACCGATGGCGGCAACTTCCGCACCAACCTTGAAGCCGATGGCGAGGTGACGGGCAAGCTCAGCGCTGAGCAGCTGGCTGAGTGTTTCAGCACCGATCTGCATCAGGCCAACCTGGGCGTGATCTGGCAGCGACTGGGGATTTGAGCTGAGGGTTTTGAGCTGGGGGCTCTGGCGGGCTGCTCAGCCCCAGTGCAGCCGAATCGGCACCGCCACCTCCAGGCTCAGCTTGACCGGACAGCTTTCCCCGGCCCGCTGCAGCACAGCTCGCTGCTGCTCGCTGAGGCCCACCGGCAGGCTGATCCACACCTCCAGCAGGGCGATGCGCCGTGGAGCCTCGGCGCCCATGGTCTTCTGCACCCGGGCCGTGGCCCCCTGCAGCGGCCAGTCGTGGCGCTCGGCGACGATTCCCAGGATCGTCAGGATGCAGGTGCTCAGGGCAGTGGCCACCAGATCGGTGGGCGAGAACCGCTCCCCCTTGCCCTGGTTGTCGGTGGGGGCATCGGTCTCGAGCACAGAGCCCGAAGGGCCATGGCTGGCATGGCAGCGGAGGGCTCCCTCGTAGCGGCTGTCGATCGTGGTCATCGCGGGGCGTAAGCGCCTCCCCACTCAAGCGCCTGGACGGTGGTACGGCCCGCCCTGCTGGATCGAGCGGGCCCGGTAGAGCTGCTCGAGCAGCAGTAGCCGCGCCAACTCATGGGGGAAGGTCAGCGGCGAGAGGCTCAGGCGCCAGCTGGCCCGCACCTTGAGCGCCGGATCGAGGCCAGCGGCGCCGCCGATCACAAAAGCCAGCTGCTCGGAGCCGGATCCCTCTAGTGCCTGGGCGAAGGCCAGTGAGTCATAGGTCTGGCCCTCTTCGCACAGGGCTACCAGCTGCTCACCCCGGCGCAGCTCGGAGCTGATCGCCTCGGCTTCGCGGGCCAGGCCGCCATCGCGCAGCTCGACGATCTCCAGCCCCGGCAAGCGCCTGCGATATAGCTCCACCCCCTCGCTCACCCAGCCCTTGCGCACCTTGCCCACCGCCAGGATGCGGATGCGGGCGGGGTTGATCAAGGGCGAAGCCGGCGCAGCATTCAAGCTACTGTCGAAGCAACGCGACCCATGCCGAAGCTCAACCCCCAGGATCCCCAGGGGGCCTGGCAATCGCCGCCGGCGCCTTGGGCAACAGATCCTCGATCTCGCAAACCGGGAAGCGGTTGATCGCCTTAAGGGCGGCCCGGGCGTTGTTGCGCAGCTGCTGGCTGATCGCTTCGCAGTAGGGCACCTGGGCCAGCAGATCCACGGTGCGGCGCAGGATCCGCACCACATCCCCCTCATCGATGGAAGTGTTGGCGATCATGTCGCTCCAGCTGGCCCCTTTGGCCCAGGCGTGCACCAGGCCAGTGAGTTCAGGCTCCCACCAGAGCGGGAAGGTCACCTTGGCCCCCTCCTGCTGGCGCTCCAGCTCCCGGCGCAGGCCGCGCAGGTCGTGCAGGGCCTCCTCCACCGCCGGGGGCGGTGGATAACCGCTCCAGAGATCGGGCCGGCTCACCTCGGTGGAGATCGCCTCAAACACCGCCGCCAGCTGGGGCGGATCGAGCTCGTCGAGGTGGCCGCTCATCAGGGCCAGGCCCAGCCACAGCTCGTTGTCACCGCGCAGGGCCGCCACTGTGCGGCCCACCTCGGTGGGCTCCAGACCCTCGGGGCCGGCCAGGGCACCGAAGTGACGCAGCACCTCGATCAGGGACAGGAAAGTTTCCCAGTGCCTGTTCGACCTGAAGTGCAGCAACTGCTGGCGCTCGCCAATCTCAACCTGGAGCTCCTCCATCCGGCGGCGGTGCTTTGTCAGCTGGCGGCGGTCGCCCCAGCGGTGGGCAGGATGCAGCTCGAGCCGCTCCTCCAGCTGATCTACGAGCTGGGCCTGGGCCCGCACCTCACCGGCCAGGTCGTACTGGGGGGTGGCCATGTCGTGGCGGCTGGCCATCGAGGCCACCGCCAGGGCCAGGCCGCCACTGGCCTGGTCGCCATGGCGGATCTCACCGGCGTGGTCTAGCTCGGGGGCATCCACCTGGCCCACCTGCAGGCAGCTGAGCTCGGCATGCAGGCTCACGACCCCCTGGCAGGGCAGCAACACCCAGAGGTTCTCATCGGTGAGGCACTTGAGCAGGGGGAACTGACCCGGCCCCTTCACCTTCTCCACAATCACCGCCGGCGTCACCCGGCCGCGCAGCTGGGGCGCCTTCAGGCTCACCAGACTGCCCTCGCTGGCAAACTGCAGCGCCAAGGTGAGCTCGTGGGCGAGGGTTTCCTCGGCCTGCTGCTGCAGGGTCCGCTGGATGCGGCGCTCCTCGCGCAGGTGGGCCCGCCGCTTTTCGTAGTCTTCAAAATCGTCCCAGGGAACCTCGCCCGAGCCGTCTTCCAGGCCCGCCAGCTGCTGCATCAACTGGGCAATCCGGGCTTCGTCCTCCACCAGATCCAAGGTGGCCAGGTAGCGACCAAAACTGCGCTCCACCAGCTCCCTGGCCTTGGCCAGGGGGTACCGCTGCAACAGGTTGAGCACCATGCCGTAGCTGGGCGTGAACTGGCTCACCAGCGGATCGGCCGGCGCAGTCGCCAGCTGGCCCGCCTCCCGCACCCCCTCGAAGCGGCTCTGCACGGTCACCACGTAGCCCTGGGAATCCAACCCGCGCCGCCCGGCCCGGCCCGCCATCTGCAGGAATTCACTGCCCATCAGCGGCCGGTGGCCACGCTCGGTGCGCTTGGAGAGGGCAGAGATCACCGTGGTGCGGGCCGGCATGTTGATGCCCGCGGCCAGGGTTTCGGTGGCGAACACCACCTTGATCAGGCCCTGTTGAAACAGGCCCTCGATCAATTCCTTCCAGGCCGGCAACACCCCGGCGTGGTGGGAGGCGATGCCCCGCAGCAGGGCTTCGGCATGGCCGCCCTCGCGCACGGCCTCGGGGGTGGTCGCCACAAACAGATCCAGTCGGGCCTGAATGCGGGCCTGCTCGGCGGGCGTCACCAGAGAAGCCCTGCCCAGCTCCTTGACCCCCTTGTCGCAGCCGCGGCGACTGAAGATGAAATAGATGGCCGGCAGCATGTCGCGCTCGGCCATCTGGGCCACCACAAAGCCCAGGGGCGGCGCCTCGGGCTGGGGCGGCTTGGGGATTTTGGGACCCTTGCGGCGACTGCCCTTGGGGGCCCGCCAGACTTTGCAGTTGGGATGGAGGCCCGTGCCCTCGTCGTTGAGCAGGGGGTGCAGGCCCTTGGCGCTGCAGAAGCTGAAGGCCAGGGGCACGGGCCGGTGGTCGCTGTGCACCAGCGAGGTGGGGCCATGCACCCGATTGATCCAGTCGGTGAGCTGGCCGGCATTGGCCACCGTGGCCGAGAGCGCCACCAGCTGAATCGAGGGCGGACAGTGGATGATCGATTCTTCCCAAACGGTGCCGCGCTGGGAATCATTCATGTAGTGGCACTCGTCGAGCACCACCGCCTCCACGCCCTCCAGCGGGTCATCTCCCGCATCGGCTTCCGCGTAGAGCATGTTGCGGAAGATCTCGGTGGTCATTACCACCACCTGGGCCTCCCGGTTGAGGCTCATATCACCGGTGAGCAACCCCACCCTCTCGGCGCCAAACTGCTCGCGGAAATCGCGCAGCTTCTGGTTGGAGAGCGCCTTCAGCGGCGTGGTGTAAAAAACCTTCTGGCCATGGGCCAGGGCCCGGTAGATGGCGTATTCGCCCACCAGGGTCTTGCCCGAACCCGTGGGCGCACTCACCACAACCGAATGGCCCTGCTGGAGGGCATCGATCGCCTCCAGCTGGAACTCATCTAGGGGAAAGGGAAAGATTGCAGCCGGATCCAGCCCGTTGGGCGCCACTTCAGGCACGCTGCTGTCGGGGCTGGATCATCTATCCATCTTATGGGAACCCCTCTCCCCAAAGCACGTCCCGCCCCAGCACGTCCCACCGCGGCAGGGGCTTGAACCAGGCTCGATTTAACGTGCCGCGACGGGAACGGGTCGTTGAGATCGAGATCATTGGGACCCAACGCCTCCCACTCCCAGCTGCCGCTAGCCACCCCCTGGCAACAGGAGCTGCGGCGCCAGCTGGCGATCCTGCCGGAGCAGCGCCGCCGCGGCCTGCGCAGCTTCGAGCCCGGCCAGGCCGCCGCCCGACTGCAGGTCGATGGGGCGCCCCTGCTGGATCTGGCCAGCAACGACTACCTGGGCCTGAGCTGCCATCCCGCCGTGGTTGCCGCCGCCCAGGCCGCCGCGGCCCTCGAGG
>NZ_JAGQCR010000047.1:0-16304 GCF_024346295.1 Cyanobium sp. BA20m-14 | reverse complement strand
GAGGCCAGCTGCGGATTTCGGATCGGAAGGGGTGAGCTGAAACCCTGTCCAAAATGTGAAACCCAGTCCGATGTGAAACCCAGTCCGAAATCTGTACAAGCTGTACAAATTCCTGCACAGTTGCAAATCAGAGGGGGGTGGGGGCTCAGGGGCTGCCGCAGCCAGGGCCAAATCCAGGAACATCTGATCGTGGGGGTCGCGCACGCGGTAGTTGCTACTGGGGATCGCAGCGGACCAGCTTTCGCACCAGGGGGGCAGATCCTCGAGCAAGCGCTCCCGATCCGCAGCCGGGCCGTGGGCTCAGCAAATACGGGCGTGAGCCGACCCTTTTGCCAGCTGGTCCGTAGCCAGCTCAGCCGCCCTTGGCTAAACAACAGCGCAGACACCAGCACATTCATGTCGAGCACGGCGCGCAGCGGGGCCGGCCTCACGGTTGCCGCGCCCAGTTCGCCGCATCAGTCACGTCGGCCTCGCTGATGCCCAGCTCAGCCAATCGCGTGCGCACCGCATCTGCCCCACCGGGATGCAGGGGGGTGAGCTGGTTCTTGCTGGTGCGCTTGGCAACAACCATGGCAGGAATGCTGGGCAAGCAGCCTTGAAAGGATTTCTTACTTATAGGTCTTTGAGGGAATCCAGGGCAGGGGCTTTCGGGCGGATTGGGTCGGGGGCGCCTTGAAACACCCGGTACTGATTGGGGCGCCTAGCGGCCTGGGGTGTTGAGCGACGCGATCCTGATTTCCGTACAAGCCGTACGACTTCTAGAAGTTGTACGGATTCCGAGGGGGCCGTGCTTCAGGCCGAGGCCGGTGGTTGCTCTTGAGCGGAGGCCTGCTTAGCCACCCAGGCTTCGTGGGGCAGGGGCTCGGTGCCGTATTCCCAGTCGTCGTAGTCGGGATCATTGCGGATCTTCTGGTGCAGCTCCTTCTGCACATCGAAATCATGCTGCGATTCGGGCTGCAATTCAGGCTGCGATTCAGGAGGGGAGGAGGGTGCGGGTTGCTGGGAAGGGTCAGTCATGACACCACGGGGGCTTTTATCCATTCTGGAGCAACCCGGAGGCGGCCCTATCGCGGCAACTGTCTAGCTGCATAAACGCATAGTTTGAGCACAACAAAATTGATGCATGGGGTCACTAAAGGCGAACGCTCTGCTGGGCCAGCTGCTGGCGGAACTCAGCCACGGTGCTGGCCAAGCCTTCAGAAAGAGGGATTCGCGCCCGCCAGCCCAGCGCCGCCAGGCGGCTGACATCCAGCTGTTTTTTGGGGGTGCCGTCGGGCTTGCTGGCGTCCCAACAGATCTCGCCCTGGAAACCGGTGGCGGCCGCAACGGCCTCTGCCAACTCGCGGATGCTCAGGTCGATGCCCGTGCCCACGTTGAGAAACTGGAGCTGATCAGACCCGGGCTGCCAGTGCTCGAGGGCAAACAGGCAGGCCTCGCCGAGATCATCCCCATGCAAAAACTCCCGCAGGGGCTTACCTGTGCCCCAGCAGGTCACGCTGGGGGAGTTGGCCTCGGCTGCCTCATGGAAGCGGCGGATCAGGGCCGGCAGCACATGGCTGTTGGTGGGGTGGTAGTTGTCGCCCGGGCCGTAGAGGTTGGTGGGCATCAGGCTGATGGCATCAAAGCCATGCTGGGCCCGCAGGGCCTCACAGAGCTTGATGCCGCTGATCTTGGCGATCGCGTACCACTCGTTAGTGGGCTCAAGCGCCCCGCTGAGCAGGGCTTCTTCCCGAATCGGCTGCTCAGCGAGTTTGGGGTAGATGCAGCTGCTGCCAAGAAACAACAGCCGCCGCACGCCGCTGCGCCAGGCGCTTTCGATCACGTGGGTCTGGATTTTGAGATTCTCCAGCAAGAAATCGGCCGGATAGGCGCTGTTGGCCGCAATCCCGCCCACCTTTGCTGCCGCCAGCACCACGATCGTGGGCTTGTTGATGGCAAACCAGGCCGCAACCGCTGAGGGATCGAGCAGATCAAGCTGCTCGCGAGTGGCGCTGAGGAGGGCACCCCCCTGGGCCGGATCGCCATAGCCAGAGCGCAGCAAGGCGCGGCAGATCGCACTGCCGGCCATGCCGCGGTGGCCGGCCACGTAGATGCGGTCGGCGGCGGTGATCAGGGTCGATTGAGAGGCTGTCATTGGCGCTTCCAGATGAGGCGCCCCACCCGTTGCACATGGGCCCGCACCTCGGCATCCAGCTGATGCTGCAGCAGCAGATCCACCCGCCAGGGAAGGCACAGCTCATCCACGGCGTGCATCAAACGCAGGAGATCGCTGTGGCCCAACTGGGGCGCCTCAAGACAGAGATCAATGTCAGATCCTGGCTGATGGCGTCCCATGGCCCTCGAGCCGAACAGCCAGATAGCCTCGAGCTGGGCTTGGTCTATGAGCAGATTCAGCAGTTGGCTCGCTGAGCTCTCTGGGATTCCAAGGAGAGCCGCTGGGCTAGTTGCTGGTGTAGGGGTGCAATGGTTAGTCATTGCTGCTCTTCTAGAACTCGCAATTTCAATCTCTGGCTTAGTTGCTGGAAGCAGGGCAGGTAGCTATTGAGGATCTGAGCTGCGATCGCATCAGCCGTAGCGCGGTTGTAGCTGTGGCTGGTGAGATTGCGATCTTGAATCATCAGCATCCAGCTTTCCCCCGCATCAATCAGGCCAAGGCGAAAGGCTTCCCGCAGGGTGTCACGCGAACCCAGCAGCGTCGTATTGCCCTGGCTGCGCAAGAGATCCCGCAAGGTATTCCAGGCCAGTTCAAATGTGTATTCAAAAGCTTTGATCAGCCCCTGCTGTTCGCGTTCGTTCAGCGCGGGTGGTTCTACGAAGGTTTCCAACTGAGCCAGCGCCCTGTTGTAGTTGCTGAAACGCTGCTGCCAGCGGATGTCTTCTGCCATCAACTCACGCCGGCAGACTTGGTGGGTGGATTCTCCATCGAGCCCACCACCGCAAAGCCCTTGCGGCGCAGCAGGGCTTCTTTGGCCGCCTCTTGCTTATCGGCTGCCACCATCTCGGCCACCAGCTCTTCCAAGGTGGTGGTGGGGGTCCAGCCCAGCTTCTGTTGGGCTTTGGTGGGATCGCCGAGCAGGGTTTCCACTTCGGCGGGGCGGAAATAACGGGGATCGATGCGCACCACCACGGCGCCGGTGTCAGCGCGGCGGCCGATTTCCTCCACGCCTTCTCCCTGCCACTCGATGGCGGGCCCACCACCACCATCCCAGCCCAGCTCGCTGGCTGCCAGCTCAATGAAGCGCCGCACCGATTCCTGGCGGCCGGTGGCGATCACGAAATCTTCTGGGGTGCCGGGTTGCTGCAGCATGCGCCATTGCATCTCCACGTAGTCGCGGGCGTGGCCCCAATCGCGCAGGGAATCGAGATTGCCCATGAACAGGCAGCCATCGAGGCCTTCGTTGATGCGGGCCAGGCCGCGGGTGATCTTGCGCGTCACAAACGTTTCGCCGCGCCGCGGTGATTCGTGGTTGAACAGGATGCCGTTGCAGGCATACATCCCGTAGGCCTCGCGGTAGTTCACCGTGATCCAGTAAGCGTAGAGCTTGGCCACCCCATAGGGGCTGCGGGGATAGAAGGGCGTAGTTTCCTTCTGGGGGATCTCCTGCACCAGGCCGTAGAGCTCGGAGGTGCTGGCCTGGTAGATGCGGGATTTGTGCGTGAGCCCGAGCATGCGCACGGCTTCCAGGATCCGCAGGGTGCCGAGGGCATCGCTATTGGCGGTGTATTCGGGCGCCTCAAAGCTCACGGCTACATGGCTCTGGGCGCCGAGGTTGTAGATCTCATCGGGCTGCACCTGCTGGATGATGCGGATCAGGTTGGTGCTGTCGGTGAGATCGCCGTAGTGCAACACGAGCCTGGGATCGCTCTCGTGGGGGTCTTGGTAGAGGTGATCAATGCGACTGGTGTTGAAGCTGCTAGCGCGCCGCTTGATGCCGTGCACCGTGTAGCCCTTCTCGAGCAGCAGCTCGGCCAGATAGCTGCCGTCTTGGCCGGTGATGCCGGTGATCAGGGCGGTTTTGGCGGGCACGGTCATGGGGGTGAAAGAGGGAATGGGGGCTGAAATGACCGGTAATGACCAGTAGAAGCTCTAGCGCGACTTCAAGCCTGACCCCTTAGTACGGGCAACTTAGCGATGGGCAGATTGAGAAGCCGCAGGAAATCACCATCACGATGCGCCTTTGCCCGGCGAGATCGCTGCCCACCGATGCCGTACGCGGTTCATCTGGTGGCTAAGGCGCCAAGGTGTTGAGCTGCTTGTCTGCGGGCAGGTGGCGCTGGAGCAGGGACCAGTAGCGCTCGGTGACGATCTGGGGCGAGGCAGAGCTGAGCAGCAGCTCGCGAGCGGCGGCACCACAGGCAGCGGCTAGCTCGGGTTGGACCCGGAGCTGGCGGATCCAGTCGGCTAGCTGGGCTAAATCACCATTGGCAAACCAGCGGCCGCAGCCGTGGTTTTGCACCAAGCGCTGCAGATCCGAGCCGGGGGAGTGATCGCCGCGATCGGGGTGCCGGCGGCTAGGTGGCCGTAGAGCTTGCTGGGTGCCACCAGACCTTCGGCATCAATGCCCAGGCTCACAACGGCCAGATCGGCACTGGTGAGCGAATAGGGCAACACATCAAGGTCTTGATAGGGCAGGAAGCGACAGTTGCTGAGACCCCAGTCGTAGACAAGCTGGCGCACCCGCTGGTGCTGGGGCCCTTTACCGATAAACAGAAACTGGAAGCTGGGCTCGTCCTTAAGCAGCAGGGCCGCACCGAGCAGGGTGACCAGGTCGTGGCAACGGCCCTGGTTGCCGGAATAGAGCACGTTGAACGAGTGCTCTAAGCCGTGGCGACTCACAAACCAATTGCTGCCAGGCTGCTGGCCAGGTTCACGGCCAGCTGCCGCCACTGCTGCCGAGCAGTTTGGCGGATCAACTGGGCCGCAGGCTCCTGGCTGAGCAGGGGCGTGAGCACTGCCCCCAGATACTGCTTGGCGAGGTTCCGAAGCCAGGGCTGCTGGCTCAATTTAAGTGACATCAGTTGACGTTCAACGAAGGCGGCTGATCAGAGAGGGAGTCAATGCAGGGTTGGGATTTGTAGCCCTGGGGGTTTTGGCACTGCCAGTGCCAACTGTCGCGGCACATCTGCTCAAGCGACCGCCGGCAGCGCCAGTTCAAGGTGCGCGCCGCGGCGCTGGGATCGGCCACGCTGCGGGCGGCATCACCCTCACGCCGCGCCACCACGCGGATCGCGATGGTCCTGCCTGATGCCTGTTCATAAGCAGAGACGGCCTGCCGCACGGTATGACCATGGCCGCTGCCCAGGTTGAGCGTGAGCAGGTCGGCTTCGCTGCCATGCAGATAGTCGAGCGCCGCCAGGTGGCCATCGGCCAGATCCATCACATGAATGAAATCCCGCTCACCGCTCCCATCCGCCGTGGGCCAGTCATCGCCAAACAAATCCAGAGTCGCGCGGCGGCCGAGGGCCACCTGGCTTAGCAGCGGAAACAGGTTGCTCGGCACCCCCAGCGGATCCTCACCGATCCGTCCGCTGGGATGGGCCCCCACCGGATTGAAGTAGCGCAGCCGCGCCAGTCGCCAGCCCGCTCCATCACTGAGCCTCGCACTGGCCTCCAGGTCGGCCAGCAGCTGTTCCACCGCCACCTTGGTGCGCCCGTAGGGATTGATCGGCTGGATAGCTGCCGTTTCCGCAATGGGGATATGCTCCGGCATGCCGTACACAGTGGCGCTGCTGCTGAACACCAGGCTGCGGAAGCCATGGGCCGCCATCGCCTTGAGCAGCTGAACCGTGCCGCCCACATTCACATCCCAATAGCGAAGCGGCTCCGCCACCGATTCCGCAACCGCCTTCAGCCCAGCGAAATGCACCACCGCTTCAATCGAGCCCTGCGCGCCAAGGGCGTTGAAGGCGCGCTCCAGATCGTCCGCCTGGCGGATGTCGCCCTCCACCACCGTGAGCCGCTCGGCGGCATCCCCGCCCACCAGCTCCACCACCCGCCGCAGGCTCTCTCGGCAGCTGTTGCTGAAGTTGTCGAGCACCACCAAATGCCGGCCGGCCTCCAGCAGCACCAGGCAGGTGTGGCTGCCGATGAAGCCCGCACCACCGGTGACCAGGATGCGTTGGGGAACCGGGGGCATGGGGGGTCGGGGGGAGGCCCACTAGGTGGTTGGGCTGCTGAAAGCCAGAAGCCGCGGCGCATCAGAGCTATCGAGGTTCAGTACAGACTCCTGCACACTTGCAAATGACAGGGGGGAACTAGGCGTTGCGAATGAGGCGTTCAGTTCAGCGGCTTACGAGTTCCTTGGTTGGAGACACAAGATGGGGGTGACGCTTCGACAGTGGGATCAGATCAGGAGCTGCTCGTGATCGACTTGGTAATGGGCAGCGGCCTTGCACAGGCCGCGGTCAAAGCTGGCCAGTTGCAGGTTTAGCCGTTGGCAGAGAGCCAGATGCAGGGCATCCCCTGTCCGCAGAGGCGGCGCTTGGGTCAGACAGAGCCGGGCGGCGGCCTCAAAATCCTCGGCTGCCAGCGGCAGGGTGTTTAGGCGTTGCTCACGCAACACCCCAAACCTGTCCCAGGCTTCCTGGGCTGCTTCGTGGACCAGAGCCGCCACCAACAGGGAGGTGTCGAGGTAAAGGCGCCTCAATAGCGAGCCCCCTCCCGCATGCTGGCGATATCAATTCCTTTGTGCAGGGGTTGGGCCCTGGTGGCAGCCCAAAAAGATTCCAGATCAAAGCCCGCCGAAAGCTGGGCTTTGGCCTGCGCCACGTTGAGACTGCGCATCTTGTGGAGGGTTGGTTAGATGACCCACGTAGCGGTGGCTGTCTCGGCTGGTTTGGGTTCAGGTGGGGTTGGCGGCCAGCCGCTCGATCAGCCCTCGCCCACGGTCCACACCTGCAGCCCCGCCGCTCGCGCCGCCGCCGCATCGGCCTTGGCCCGCGCATCGAACAGCCAAGCCGGCCGCCGCATCAGCTCCCCCACCGCCGCCCAGTCGATCTGGGCAAACTCCTGCCATTCGGTGAGCAGCAGCAGGGCATCGGCGCCACGGGCCGCCTGCTGCACCTCTGGCACTTGGTGCCAGCACCCGGCGCCATCGCAATCACCGGAGGGCTGACCCAGGTCCTGCTCCAGCTGGCGCTCGCTCACTTTGGGATCCACGATCTGCAGCACCGCCCCCTCCTCGAGCAGATCCCGGCAGATGCGGATCGCCGGCGATTCGCGGGTGTCGTTGGTGTCGGCCTTAAAGGCAAAGCCCAGCACCCCAATGCGCTTGCCGCTCACGGAGCCAAACAACCTGTTCACCACCAAGCGGGCGATGCGCTGCTGCTGCCAGGTGTTGAGCGTCACCACCTGCTGCCAGTAGGCCGCCACCTCGTGCAGGCCGTAGTGGCCGCAGAGGTACACCAAATTCAGGATGTCTTTCTGGAAGCAGCTGCCGCCAAAACCGGGGCCTGCCTTGAGAAACTTGGCACCAATCCGGCTGTCGGCCCCGATCGCCTTGGCCACCTCGCCCACGTCGGCACCCGTGGCCTCACAGATGGCCGCGATTGCATTGATCGAGCTGATCCGCTGGGCCAAAAAGGCGTTGGCGGTGAGTTTGGAGAGCTCTGAGCTCCAGAGATTGGTGCGCAGGATGCGTTCGGCCGGCACCCACTGGCTGTAGATCGCCGCCAGCGCCTCGATCGCCGTTGGATCTTCACCGCCGATCAGCACCCGATCCGGCGCCTGCAGATCGGCTATGGCCGTGCCCTCCGCCAGAAACTCCGGATTGGAGAGCACTGAAAACGTTTTGCCCTCGGCCGCTGGCACGGCACTAAGGATCGTTTGCACCGTTTCAGCGGTGCGCACCGGCAGGGTGCTCTTTTCCACCACGATCGTGTGGCCCTGGGCGCAGGCTGCCACCTGGCGGGCTGAGGCCTCGATCCAGCGCAGGTCGCTGGCCTGGCCCGCACCCACACCCTTGGTTTTGGTGGGCGTGTTCACCGAGAGGAACACCATGTCGGCCCCGGCGATCGCCGCTTCCACCGCCGTGCTGAAGTGGAGGTTGCGGCCCCGCGCCCGGCCCACCAGCGCATCAAGCCCCGGCTCATAGACGGGCAACTGGCTGAGGTCGAGATCGTTCCAGGCGGCGATGCGCTCGGCGTTAAGGTCCACCACCGTGACCTGAATGCCGGGGCAGCGATCGGCGATCACCGCCATCGTGGGACCGCCCACGTAGCCAGCGCCGATGCAGCAGATGGAGCGGATCATGCGCCGAGCGCCTCGCGGAAGTAAGCGATCGTGGGCTCCAGCCCCTGCTCCAGCGCCACCGTCGGCTGCCAGCCCAGCTCCTGTTGCGCCAGCTCGATCACAGGTTGACGTTGCAGGGGATCATCCGCCGGCAGCGGTTCACAGGTGAGCGGCAGCTCGGGGTTGATGCGCGCGCGCACCAGCTCGGCCAGCTGGCGGATCGTGAATTCACCGGGGTTGCCGATATTGATCGGGCCGGTGTGGCTGCCGTTCATCAGCCGGATCAGGCCCTCCACCAGATCATCCACATAACAAAAGCTGCGGGTCTGGCTGCCATCGCCATAAAGGGTGAGCGGTTCACCGCGCAGGGCCTGCACGATGAAGTTGCTCACCACCCGGCCGTCATCGGGCAGCATCCTTGGCCCATAGGTATTGAAGATCCGCGCCACGCGAATCTCGGTGCCATGCATGCGCCGGTAGTCAAAGCACAGCGTTTCGGCGATCCGCTTGCCCTCGTCGTAGCAGCTGCGAATGCCAATCGTGTTTACGCAGCCCCGGTAGCTCTCGGGCTGGGGGTGCACCTCCGGATCGCCATACACCTCACTGGTGCTGGCCAGCAGCAGCCGCGCCCCCACCCGCCTCGCCAGGCCCAGCATGTTGTAGGTGCCCAGGAAGCTGGTTTTGGCGGTCTTGATCGGGTTGTGCTGGTAGTGCACCGGCGAAGCCGGGCAGGCCAGGTGCCAGATCCGGTCCACCTCGAGCTTGATCGGTTCGGTGACGTCGTGGCGGATCAGCTCAAAGCGCGGATGGCCGATCCATTGGGCGATGTTGGCTTTGCGGCCAGTGAAGTAGTTGTCGAGGCAGATCACCTCCTCGCCGGCCGCCATCAGCCGGTCCACCAGGTGCGAGCCCACAAAACCGGCACCGCCGGTGATCAGGTTGCGGGGGAGGGAGGCGGGCATGGGGGGTGGCGGTGTTGAAAAGGAGTTGCTGCTTAATCGTCGCTTTCTCAAGCAGCCCAATCTCATCAAAGACTACGAAGAGTGCCAGCAGCAGCTGAAGGTGGCTCAAGACAACCTCGCTAGCTTCCTAAGCACCCGGGCCACCTTCCAGCTGGAACAAGCTCAGAACACCCTGCCCTGGAAGCTGATCGCCCCGCCCCAGGTGAATGGCTATCCCGAGGAGCCAAGCCTGAGGAAGGGTCTGCTCAATGGCCTGATGCTGGGCGTTGTGGCTGGGGTGGGTGCTGGGCTTCTGCGCGACAGGCTCGACCACGGCTTCCGCAATCCCCGCGAAGTGAAGGAAGAGCTGGGCGAGGCCCTGCTGGGCCACATTCCCCACGTGGCGTTCTTCCAAGGGGTGCGGGAAGACAAGCGCTTCCTGCTGCAGGAGCTCGATCGCAGCAGCTCCAAGCAGCCTTCTGCCGAGAGTTCCTCCGAGAGTTCCGCAGAAAGCCCTGCCAGCGGTGCCATTGGCGGCAGCCCCGAGAAGCCCGCCCTATCGGGCTACCAGCGTTTCTTCTACCAAGAAGCCTTCCGCAACCTCTTCACCAGCATCCGCTTCCTAAGCAGCGACAAGCCCCTGCGCTCCCTGGCCCTCACCAGCACCCTGCCGGCAGAAGGCAAAACCCTGGTGAATGCCCTGCTGGCCAAAACCCTCTCGGAATGGGTCAGCGGGTGCTGCTGGTGGATGCCGACATGCGCAAACCACAGCTGCACCACCGCCTCGGCCTCAACAACCTCACCGGCCTCAGCAACCTGCTCACCGAAGCCAATCTGGATTGGCGTGATGTGCTGCAGCCTGTGCAGGGCTACGACAACTGGAGCGTGATCACGGCCGGTACCCGCCCACCCGACACCACCCGCCTGCTCAGCTCCAAGCGCATGCAGCAGCTGGTGACCGAGTTGGCCGAATCCGACCAATTCGACATCGTGCTCTACGACACGCCACCCGTGCTCGGCCTCGCCGACGCGCCCCTGGTGGCCCAGCATGTGGATGGCTTAATCCTCCTGGTGAGTCTCGATCAGGTCGACCGCAATCTGCCCAAAGAAGCGATCAGCCGCGTGCGCAGCTCCGGCGCCCAACTGCTGGGGGTGGTCACCAATGCCCTCACCGAAGAGAGCGAACACAGGGCCTCCTACGGCTACGGCAATCGCTACAAATACGGTTACGGCTCCAAAAAAGGCTATGGCTATGGCTATGGCTATGGCTATGGCGTCTATGACCAGCGCAGCTCCTATTCGTATTACGCCGGTGGCGATGCGGACAGCGATGCTGAATCCACCGCCGAAACAAGCCCGAAAAGCTTCCTCGGGGCCTGCCGGGTGCAAGCCAGCAAGCTGCGGCGCCGCTGGTTCAACTGGATTGACACATGACCCCCAGGGTGGGTCTCTACCGCAGCTGCCTTACGGCCCTTGTGGCCTGTCAGGCACCGGCTGCCCTGGCCCTGCAATGGGGCCCGGTCGAGCCCCCGCCCGAGCCCCCTGCTCTGCCGCCGCAGTGGCGCGATAGCCCCACCGCCCCCGCAGCCAGCCCCGGCTGGAAAATGCTCAACCCCGCCGATCCCCAATCCCCCGGCCTGCGGCCCTGGCAGCTGGTGCCCGCCCACGAGGTAATCGCGCCTCCCACCTCTAAAGAAGCCGCCCCGCCCCTGCTCAGCCTGGCCCAGGTGCAGGATCTGCTCGCCACCCAGCTGCCCAGCCGCGTCGACTACCTCCCCCTGCTGCGCCTCGGCCAGCTGCCCACCGCCAGCCTGATTCCCGAGGCCTTTGGCCAACTCAGCTTCCAGCAGGTGAGCCCGGGCGATGGCGGCGCCGCCAACGGCACCGGCAACCAAAACTACGGCGCACGCTTCGATTACGGGCTCACCCCGGCGCTGATGGCCTCGGCCTACTACACCTACGCCGATGACCCCCTCTACGCGTCTATCCCCAGCCGGCCCGCCCAGCCCGCCAACCTCTGGACGGTGTACGGCGGCAGCCTGCGCGCCCGCCTAGCCGGCCAGGGCGAGGGCGCCGGCAGCTGGCAGCTCGCCGCCGAAGGCGCCCTGGAGCTGTTCAGCGTGGGCAGTGGCTGCGGCGGCACGGTGAGCTGCGATGACGCCGGCACACCCAACATCTTCAACGCCTCCGGCCAGGACGTGTTCACCCGCAATTGGGTGGGGGCCCTCTCCCTGCCCCTGGCCTGGCAAGCCAACCGCAACCTGCAGCTCTCGCTTGTGCCGGCGGTGAGCTTCTTACCCGGCAGCCAGGGGGAAGACCAGGGCGGCGCCGGTGACTTCTACGGCACCAACATCAGCCTGGGCTTCGGTGCCAACTACCGGCTCGGCAACCAGGTGGAGCTGTTTGGCTCAGCCATGCTGCCCCTAGGCCCCGGAAACAACGGCTTCGATGCCGATCTGGTGTATTCGCGGGTGCCGATCCTCTCGGCCGGCGTCTCGATCGCCGTCAATCCCCGCATCGGCCTGGAGGGAAGCATCACCAACGGCTTTGGCCTCAGCCCTGCCACCGCCATCCTCGCCCTGCCGAGCGCTCCCAATGAGCCGATGCTCAGCGCCCGCTTCACCTACAACCCCGGCGCGGCCGATTCCCCCAGCCCCCGCTACACCGCCCGCCAGGCTTCCCTCGCCCTAGGTGGCCTCAGCGTCAACACCGCCCTCACCCCCGCCAGCGGCACCAGCCAGCTCTGGCTCAATGGCGACAGCCTGGGCAACCTCTTCGCCGGCGGTGGTTATTCGGTATCTAACGACTTCCAATTTCAGCTGGCGGCCGGGGTGTTCAACGGCATCGAACCGCGCAACAGCTACGTGAACACCTACGCCGGCAATGGCGACCTCAACCTGCGCTTCGGCGGCAAGGCGATGGTGTATCGCCCCAGCAAGGAGCTGCCGATCTGGGCCGCGGGCCGCATCTCCCTGGGCCGCAACGAAGACGAGAGCAGCAAGCAGGGCTACCTCTTCTTTGAAAGCATGAACACCTGGGAGGCCAGCCCCAAACTGGCCTTCCACCTCAACCCCAAGGTGGCCTGGAGCGGTGGCGGCACCAGCTGGGGGGTGGGCCTAGCCGCCAACCTGCAGCTGGGGGAGCGCTTCCAGTTGATCCCTGAGCTGAATGTGATCGCAACAGACCTCGGTGGCGACAACGGCAGCAACGGCAGCCTGGCCCTGCGCTGGCTGGCCTCACCCTCCACAATCCTTGATCTCTACGTGTCGAACGCAGCTGGCTTGGTGGATCTGGGCCAGCTACTCGGCAACGATCAGGTGCGAGTGGGCGCCCGGCTCGGCTTCAGCTTCTAGCTATCAAGCGCACCCGGATGCCCACTCGCACCTGATCTCGCGGCTGAAGCAGAGCCCTCACACGTTGAACAGAAACTCCATCACGTCACCTTCTGCAACGATGTATTCCTTGCCTTCAGCCCGCAGCCAGCCCTTGGTGCGAGCTTCCACCAGCGAGCCCGCCTCCAGCAGCTGCTTGTAGCCGATGGT
Source organism: Cyanobium sp. BA20m-14 (assembly GCF_024346295.1). Classification (NCBI taxonomy): domain Bacteria; kingdom Bacillati; phylum Cyanobacteriota; class Cyanophyceae; order Synechococcales; family Prochlorococcaceae; genus Cyanobium; species Cyanobium sp. BA20m-14. The sequence goes on along the minus strand of NZ_JAGQCR010000047.1, from coordinate 3,591 downwards.
TTGGGCGCGGATGAAGCCGCGCTCGAAGTCGGTGTGAATCACGCCAGCGGCCTGGGGGGCGGTCATGCCGGCCTGGATAGTCCAGGCGCGGGTTTCCTTCTCGCCGGTTGTGAAATAAGTGCGCAGCCCCAGCAGGTCGTAGGTGGCGCGGATCAGGCTCTGCAGGCCGCCCTCCCCTACCCCGAGACCCGCCAGGAATTCGGTGCGATCCTCCTCTGGCAGCTCAATCAATTCGGCCTCCACCTGGGCCGAGATGCGCACCGTGCCCGCCCCTTCCTTCAGGGCCAGCGCTGCCACCTCCTCGCAGTAGGCGTTGCCGCTGGCCAGATCGTCTTCGCTGACGTTGGTGGCATAGATGATCGGCTTGGCGGTGAGCAGCCCCAGGGGCTTGAGCAGCGGGGCCTCCTCATCGCTGATGGCCACATTGCGGGCGGCACCGCCGGCCTCCAGCTCCACCTGGATGCGCTCAAGGGCAGCATCTTCCAGCTGGGCCTCCTTGCTGGTGCGCACCTGCTTCTTGAGCCGCTCGCGTCGCTTCTCCACCTGGGAGAGATCGGCCAGGCCCAGCTCAAGGTTGATCACCTCGGCATCGCGGGCCGGCCCCACCGAGCCACTCACATGGATCACGTCGTCGTTTTCGAAGCAGCGCACCACGTGCACGATTGCGTCCACCTCGCGGATGTTGGCCAGAAACTTGTTGCCAAGACCCTCTCCCTGGCTGGCCCCCTTCACCAGCCCGGCGATATCGACAAACTCCACCCGGGTGGCAATGATCTCCTTGCTGGAGCTGAGGGCAGCCAGCTGATCGAGCCTGGGGTCTGGCACGGAGACCACACCCGAATTCGGCTCAATCGTGCAGAAGGGGTAGTTGGCGGCTTCGGCCTGGGCGTTGGCGACCAGGGCATTGAACAGGGTCGATTTGCCGACGTTGGGCAGACCGACGATTCCGGCTTTAAGCATGGCTGAAATCTACGGGCCCCAGGTCGAGGCGCCAGCAGCGAAAATAGAAGTCTCTGCCCCCAGCCCAATTTCCACCCCCACTGCAGTGCCGGTGATTTCCAGCTCGCCGCGCCGGCCCTGGCAGCGGCGGCGCCTTTGGGCCGCAGCCGCCGCAGGGCTTGTGCTCGTAGCTGGCATAGGCCTCGTGCAGCGGCAGCGCGGCACCAGCCGGGCCAATCTCGAGCCGTACACAGTTGTTGCAGCTGCGGGCGACCTGCCAGGGGTTGTGAGTGCCAGCGGCGAACTCGAGGCCGAAAAGCGCGTGAACGTCAGCCCCAAACGGCAGGGGGTGATCGAGGAGCTCTACGTGGAGGAGGGCGACCCAGTGGGCCGCGGCCAGGCCCTAGCTCGCATGGATCAAGGCGACCTCGACGAGCGGCTCGCCGAGCTGCGGGCCCAGTTGCGCTCAGCCCAGGCCCAGCTGGCCCGCAGCCGCAGCGAGCTGGAGCGCAACGAGAGCCTCTACGGTCAAAACGCCATCAGCCTCAGTGACTTCAATAGCGTGCGCAGCACCTTCCTGGTGGACCAGGCTGCCATGCAGGCCAGCCGCCAACGGCTGCAGGCGCGCCAGGTGGAGCACGCCGATCTGGTGGTGCGGGCGCCGTTCGATGGGGTGGTGACCCAGCGCTTCGCCGATCCTGGCGCCTTTGTGACACCCACCACCACCGCCTCGGCCACCGCCGGTGCCACCAGCTCCTCGATTGTGGAGCTAGCCCAGGGCCTGGAGGTGGTGGCCAAGGTGCCGGAAAGCGACATTGGCCGTGTGCAGCTAGGCCAGAGCGCCACGGTGCGGGTGGATGCCTTTCCCGATAAAAGCTTTGAAGCACGGGTCAAGCGTGTCACCCCCCGGGCCGTGAAGATCAACAACGTCACCTCCTTCGATGTGGTGCTGCGCTTGATTGGCGACCCCCCCCAGCTGCGCATCGGCATGACCGCCGACGTCGGCTTCCAGACAGGTCAGGTGCAGGCCGACACCCTGGTGCCCACCGTGGCGATCGTCACCGAGGCGGGGCGGCCGGGCGTTCTGCTGGTGGGCAAGAAAATCCAGCCCACCTTCCAGCCGGTGGAGCTCGGCATCAGCAGCGGCAAGGACACCCAAATCCTCTCCGGGCTCAAAAGCGGCACCCGGGTGTTCATCGACCTGCCGCCCTGGGCCAAAAAACGCCCCTGAGCCTCAGGTCCCAAGGCTCAGCCAGCCAGGAAAGTGCGGGCAGCATCCACAATCCGCCCCGAAGCCTGGCCGTCGCCAAAGGGATTGTGGGCCCGGGCCATGGCCTCATAGGCCTCGGGGTTGTCGAGCAGGCGGCTGGCCTCGGCCACGATGTCGGCGCTGTCGGTGCCAATCAGCTTGGCCGTGCCCGCCTCCACAGCCTCGGGGCGCTCCGTGGTGCGGCGCAGTACCAGCACCGGCTTACCCAGCGATGGCGCCTCCTCCTGCAGACCCCCCGAATCGCTCAACACCAAGGTGGCGCCGCGCATCGCCGCCACCAGCTGGTCGTAATCGAGGGGTTCCACCAGGAAGGCGCGGGGGTGGTCGCCGAGCAGGGCTTGCAGGGGCTCTCGCACGGTGGGATTGCGATGCAAGGGGAGCAGCAGGGCCGTATCGGGATAGCGCTCGAGCAGCTCACGGAAGCCGCGGCCTATGTCCTGTAGGCGCTCACCCCAGTTTTCACGCCGGTGCACCGTGGCCAGAATTACCCGCTGCTTCTCAAAATCGAGGCCAGGCAGGGTGTAGGGAGGCGCCTGCTCGGCCATCAACAGCAGGGCGTCGATCACCGTGTTGCCGGTGGTCAGCACCGTGCCCACCACCCCTGAGGCCCGGCAATTAGCAGCCGAGAGGGCCGTGGGGGCGAAGTGCAGCTGGGCCAGCTGGGAGATCAGGCGCCGGTTGGCCTCCTCCGGGAAGGGATCGAGCAGGTTGTCGGTGCGCAGCCCGGCCTCCACATGGCCCACCGGGATCTGCTCGTAGAAGGCCGCCAGGGCCGAGGCAAAGGCGGTGGTGGTGTCGCCCTGCACCAGCACTAGATCGGGACGATGCTCGCCAAATTCCTGCTTCAGCCCCTGCAGCGCGCCGCAGGTGATGTGGGTGAGGGTCTGCTTGGGGGCCATCAGAGCCAGGTCGTGGTCAGCCTTCAGGCCAAAAAGACCCATCACCTGGCTCACCATCTCGCGGTGCTGGCCGGTGAGCACAACCCGAGTGCGGAAATCGTCGGCCTGCTGAAAGGCCCGGATCACCGGAGCCAGCTTGATGGCCTCCGGACGGGTGCCCAGCACGATCGTGACAAGGGGCTTGGACACCGAAGCGTTGCAGACCAATTGATCCTACGAAGGTCGTCAGCAAAGGGGCTGGTGCTGACAGAAGCCGCAGCAGCAGCGAAGCTGGGCAAATACCGGTGACCGCAGATGACGACTTCACCCTTTCCTCCCTCTCCCCTTCCCCCGTCACCTTTCCCCCCAGCAGCGGCGCCCCCTGCCCCCACCCCAGACATTGGAACTGCCCCCAGCCGGGTAGATAACGGCAGCCAGCCCCACAGCCTCGAAGGCATCGTGCGCATCGCCCACGAAAGGGGCTACTCCGACGTGCACCTGGGA
>NZ_JAGQCR010000046.1:0-16307 GCF_024346295.1 Cyanobium sp. BA20m-14 | reverse complement strand
CCTCAACAGTCCGGAGATGGCCAAGGCCCTGCATGCGGCGGTCTAGGCGGGCCCGGGGTACGACCACTTCTCCACCTACAAGAGCCTGCTGGAAAACCGGCCGGTCACTGCGCTGCGCGATCTTCTGGAGCTCATGCCCGCCTCAGCCCCCCTGCCGCTCGACCAGGTGGAGAGTGCGGAGAGCATCTGCAGCCGCTTCTGCACCGGTGGCATGAGCCTGGGGGCCCTATCCCGGGAGGCCCACGAGGTGTTGGCGGTGGCGATGAACCGCATCGGCGGCAAGAGCAACAGTGGCGAGGGTGGTGAAGATTCGGCCCGTTTCGCCCCGCTCACCGATGTGGATGGCGACGGACACTCGCCGACCCTGCCCACGATCAAAGGTCTGCGCAACGGAGATACGGCCTGCTCGGCGATCAAGCAGATCGCCTCAGGCCGTTTTGGCGTCACGCCTGCCTATCTGCGCAGTGGCCGGCAGCTGGAGATCAAGGTGGCCCAGGGGGCCAAGCCGGGCGAGGGCGGCCAGCTGCCGGGCCCGAAGGTGGATTCCTACATCGCCTGGCTGCGCAACAGCAAGGCCGGCGTGGCCTTGATCTCGCCGCCGCCCCACCACGACATCTATTCGATTGAGGATCTGGCCCAATTGATCCACGACCTGCACCAGGTGCATCCCGCCGCCAAGGTGAGCGTGAAGCTGGTGGCCGAGATCGGCATCGGCACGATCGCTGCCGGTGTGGCCAAGGCCAACGCCGATGTGATTCAGATCTCCGGCCACGACGGCGGCACCGGCGCCTCGCCGCTCAGCTCGATCAAGCACGCCGGCAGTCCCTGGGAGCTGGGCCTCACCGAGGTGCATCGCAGTTTGCTGGAAAATGGCCTGCGTGATCGGGTGCTGCTGCGCGCCGACGGCGGGCTCAAAACCGGCTGGGACGTGATCATCGCCGCCCTGCTGGGCGCTGAGGAATACGGATTTGGCTCCGTGGCGATGATCGCCGAGGGCTGCATCATGGCCCGCGTTTGCCACACCAACAACTGCCCTGTGGGGGTGGCCACCCAAAAGGAAAATTTGCGCAAGCGCTTTCCCGGCGTGCCCGAGCACGTGGTGAATTTCTTCCTTTTCGTGGCCGAGGAGGTGCGCCAGCTGCTGAGCGTGCTCGGCGTGGCCCGCCTCGAAGATCTGATCGGCCGCAGTGAATTGCTGCAGCCCCGCGCCGTTGCCCTTGTCAAAACCCAGACCCTGGATCTTTCCTGTCTGATCACTCCGATCCCAGCGGCGGCCGATCGCTCCTGGTTGCAGCATGGGGATCGGGCCCACAGCAATGGCCCGATCCTGGAAGATCAGCTGCTGGTTGATGCGGAACTGATGGCCGCCATCGAGGGCCACGGCCGCGTTGCCCGCAGCCTGGCGATCGTCAACACCGACCGCAGCGTGGGTGCCCGGCTCTCCGGCGAGATCGCTGCCCGCCATGGCAACACGGGCTTCGCAGGCCAGCTCGATCTCAACTTTGAGGGAGCGGCCGGCCAGAGTTTCGGAGCCTTCGGCGTCCAGGGCATGAATCTGCGCCTGCTGGGGGATGCCAACGACTACGTGGGTAAGGGCCTCAATGGGGGTCGCCTCACCGTGGTGCCCCCCGCCGGCGTCAACGATCCAGGCAACCAGGTGATCCTGGGCAACACCTGCCTCTACGGCGCCACCGGCGGTGAGCTGTTTGCCCTGGGCCGCTCCGGCGAGCGCTTCGGCGTTCGCAACAGCGGAGCTGCCGCCGTGGTGGAGGGCGCCGGTGACCACTGCTGTGAATACATGACCGGTGGAGTGGTGGTGGTGCTGGGTTCCACAGGCCGCAATGTGGCCGCCGGCATGACCGGCGGCGTGGCCTTCATCCTCGATGAAGCCGGAGGCCTGGCTGAGCGGGTGAACGCCGAGATCGTCTCCATCTGTCCCCTCTCTACCCCGGAGCAGGAAGCCGTGCTCAAGCCCCTGCTGGCAGCCCATCTGGAGCTCACCGGCAGCGCCAAGGCCGCGGCGATTCTGGCCGACTGGGATGGCTGGAAGAGCCGCTTCAAGCTGCTGGTGCCCCCGAGCGAGAAGGCGGCTATGGGGCTGGCGGAGCGGCAGGCGGTGGTGGCCTAGGGCCTAGCGCGGGTACTCCCGCATCAGCCGCTGTACCTCGCCGGCGTGGTAACTGCTGCGGGTGAGCGGGCTGCTCACCACTTGCAGGAAGCCCAAGGCATCCTCGCCGTGCTGGCGGAAGGCCGCGAACTGCTCGGGGGTCACGAAGCGATCCACGGGCAGGTGTTTGGGCCCCGGCGAGAGGTACTGGCCGATCGTCACGATGTCCACGGCGTGACGGCGTAGATCGGCCATCACCTCGAGCACCTCGGCGTCGCTTTCGCCCAGGCCCACCATCAGCCCCGACTTGCTGTAGGTGCGCGGCCAGCCCTGACGCACCCGCTGCAGCAGCTCCAGGGAGCGCTCATAGATGCCCTGGGGCCTGGCTTTTTTGTAGAGCCTCGGCACGGTTTCAATGTTGTGGTTCAGCACCTGGGGCGCGGCTGCCATCACCGTTGCCAGGGCGTCCCCGTTGCCGCAGAAATCGGGGATCAGCAGTTCGATCGTGGTGAGCGGCGAGCGCTGGCGTACCTGCTGAATGCAGGCCACAAACTGGCTGGCGCCGCCATCGGCCAGGTCGTCGCGGTTGACCGAGGTGATCACCACGTGGCTGAGGCCCAGGCGCGCCACCGCTTCCCCCAGCCGCTCGGGCTCGCTGGGGTCGAGCTCCCGCACGCTCCTGTCGAAGTCGATGTCGCAGTAGGGGCAGGCGCGGGTGCAGCCCGGCCCCATGATCAAAAAGGTGGCCGTGCCGGCGGCGAAGCACTCGCCGATGTTGGGGCAGCTGGCCTCCTGGCAGACCGTATTTAGCCTGAGATCCTGAAGTAGGTCGGCCACCTCGCCGATCCTTTGCCGCTGGGGGGCCTTGACGCGCAGCCAGTCGGGTTTGAGCAAGGCGCGCAACCGGCAGCCAGGGCCGGGGGAAGGGCTGGGATCAACTTTAGGAAGATCCAGAAGAAAGGGGCCAGAAAGAAGGGGCCAGAAGGAATGCCCCAGAAGAGAGGCGCCCGCTGTGAAGCCCATCCCCTAAAGTCGGCCTATCGGGATGTGGCGCAGCTTGGTAGCGCACTTCGTTCGGGACGAAGGGGCCGCAGGTTCGAATCCTGTCATCCCGATTGCATTTGCCACCCCTGGGGCGTTCAGCTGAGTTCGGCCCCCGGATAGCCGCGGGGCGTCACCAGGCGCCCATCCTTGGCATAGCTGCTGCTGTTCCCCACCAACACCAAGGTGAGCATGTCTACCTGCTCCACCGGTAGCTCCCCCAGGGTGTGCAGGCTCACTGCCTCCGCCGCCCGCCCCAGCTGGCGGGCGAGCACGACTGGGGTGGAGGCGGGCCGGCCAACCAGCAGCAGCTCCCGGGCCCTCGCCAGCTGCCAGTCCCGCCCCAGGGAGCGGGGGTTGTAGAGGGCCACCACAAAATCCCCCTCGGCAGCGGCCTGGAGTCGTCGCTCGATCACGGCCCAGGGGGTGAGCCGGTCGCTGAGGCTGATCGTGCAGAAATCGTGCATCAGGGGTGCGCCGGCCCGGGCGGCGGCCAGCTGCAGGGCCGAAATGCCGGGGTGAACGGCAAAACTTGGGCGGCCATCGGCCGGCTGGGCCAGCCACAGCTCCAGGGCCAGGCCTGCCATGGCATAGATGCCGCTGTCGCCGGAGGAAACCAGGGCCACATTGAGCCCCTGGCAGGCCAATTCCAAGGCCAGGGCGCAGCGGGCTCGCTCCTCGGTGAGCTGGCCATCCCAGCGCAGTTGATCTGGCCGCCTCAGGGGTTCGAGCAGGTCGAGGTAAAGCCCGTAGCCCACCCACACCGTGGCTGCTGCCAGGGTTTGGCGGGCGTCGCCCGTCAGCAGGTCCAGGCTGCCCGGCCCACTGCCCACCAGATGTAGCTGGCCCCGCTGGGGAGCCCATTGGCCCTCCGCCAAGGCCACCGCCAGGGTGGCGGCCCCGCGCTCGGCGCCCTGGGCGTGGGCGATCTGCTTGGTCTGCAGCAGCCTGGCTCCGGGGCCAGCTGCCAGTTGGGCAGCGGCTTCAGCAACGCTGGCGGTTCCCATCTCCTTGGCCACGGCTGCCGAGGGAGTGGGCACGGCCACGGCGGCGAGGCTCGCCGCGTCAAACCAGCGCACGGGCCATTGCCTCTGGGCGGCTAGGGCCAGCAAGGCCGGTTCATCGGCCTTGCGGTCGATGCTGGCCAGCCCGGCCACCGCCTGGGGAGCCAGTTGCTGGGCTGCCAGGGTCTGGTCCACCAGGCGCTCCAGCAGGCCCAGGCTGGTATCGCGTTCACAGCCCAGGCCCAGCCAGAGGCTGGGCGGGTGCCACCTGCAGCCGCTGCCGGTGTGGATGTCCACGACCATGGCTGGCTTGGCCATGGCGGAATTGGCTCCGGCCTGGAGGTGGGCTGCGGCATCCAGCGCCAGCCAGCGAGGGCTGCCATGGCGGGCCTCTACCTGAAGGGAAGGGCCACCTTCGCGGCCGGCAGCGAGCATCAGCTCCTGCCAATCGCCAGCTCCGCGCCGCCATCCCCAGCCCCTGCCGAAGCTGTCGAGGCTGAGCCGACCTGCGGCGGCACTGGCACCGGTCAGCACGGCCTGGCCCCCAAGGCTGGCGGCAATTCGGTGGCTGAGCTGGTCCGCCCCGGCTCCATGGCCGCCCAGCAGGGGGATGGCGAACCGCCCTTGGGGGTCCACCACCACCACGGCTGGATCGCTGTCCTTGCCGCTGAGCAGGGGGGCAATCAGCCGGGTCACCAGTCCGCAGGCCCCCACCACCACAAAGGCATGGGCGGATGACCAGTGGGTGACCAGACCCTCCCGGGGCAAGGGCTGGTCCGTCGGCCCGAGCCGGGCATCGATCAGGCCAGCTTGGCTGAGGCGCTCCAGCATCGGCGCGCTGCCGTGACTGAAGCCCAGGCCCCAGATCAGGCCCCGCGCCGGAAGGGATGCAGGGGTGGGGGTCATTCGCCAGACCTGCGCAATGAGCCGTCTGGATTCACCTGGCTGCGGGCCGATCCCCCCGGGCTCGTGGATGGCGCCTCAGCTGGTTGAAGGGATTGTTCAACAGCTGCTTGGGGAGCTGGCACTGGTTCTGGTTCGGCAACTGGTTCGGGCTCGGGCTCAGATTCGGGCTCGAGTTCTGGTTTTGGTTCTGGTTCAGGCTCGGAGTCGGGTTCTGGTTGGGTCGGGGTCTGGGCCGGTGGCTCTGGCGGAGCCGTGCCCAGCAGCTGGGCCAGCTCACCCTCTGCCAGCCGGCCCTTTTGCCAGCCCAAGCCTGGCTTGGAGGGGGCCAGCACCACCTCCCTCACCAGGCTGTTGAAGGGAGGATTCAGCGGTTCGCCGAGTCCATCCACCAGTTCCAGCAGCAGGCTGTTGCTGCCGGGTTGCCAGCCCTTGAGCCAAAGGGGTGAGTTCTGATCCACCAGAAAGCCGTCGCCATTTATGGATACCCGCAGGCGCCAGCTGCCGTCGTTATCCCGCAGGCCCTGGAGGGGTGCATCCAGCAGCAGCCAGTCGAGTAGCAGCGGCTCAGAGCCGGCCAGGTCCGCCGGGCTGACGGGAAGCAGCTGGGGGGTCCCCGGCTGGGGGATCGCCAGGGGATTGGCCGTGACCCGATGCACCCTGATCTGGCTCCAGGCACCAGGGCTTTTCACCGCCTCTCCCCAGGGCCTTGCGGCATAGGCAGTGATCCGGTGGCTCCCCGGGCTCAGGGAAGGCAGCTCAAGCTCGAGGCCGCTGAGCCGAATGGCTGGCAGGTCGTCTACCTGCACCACCACATGGGGGCCCAGGCCCAGTTCTCCGGCATCTACCAGGGGCCAGTCGCGCACCTGCAAGCTCAGCTTGATTGGCCCGGCAGGCAGGTTTGCCCCATCCCGCGGCGCCTCGATCGTCACCTGGGGACGGCGCAGGGCCAGGGCCTCTTGAAGTTGTTGCACGGCCCCTGGCGGAGCTACCTCCTGCAGGCGTCCCGAGGGCGCCTGGGTTTGCAGGAGCCCATCTGCTGGCGAGGTGGTTCGCTTCCAGGAGATGGGGCCGTAGCCCACCGGCAGCACTAACAGCGCCACAAACAGGAGTGTCAGCAGGCCCTTGCGCCACAGGATGGGGTGGCGACGGTTGGCTGGCTTGGTTGCGCTGGCTCCGCCCACGCTGGATTTCAGGCTGATTTTGAAGCCATTGTGACGGCAAGGCTGCCCAGCTAATCCAGCCGGCATTTGGAGGGTGCCGGGCTTTGAAGCATAATTAATTGCTCAAGAGTTGCCCGATCTCGATAATTCTTTTTGTTCTGTAAAGCCCAGTGCTGGCCTGGGAAACACTGGGATTGAACCTTTGTAACTGCGACCCAAAACTCCTCGAAAACGACCCCTATACTTCGACCAGCGGTCCCCTATCTGGGGCCCAAAGCTCCAGTTGTGCCAAGCGGTTTCGCGGTTTCGCGAGCTTCTTTGCGGCTGGCGCCCACGAGCGGCTTGGGGTTTCGGCCCTGGCTGTCCGTGGGGCCCACAGGTAAGCCATCCGGCTTGCCGAAGGGGTGGACCCACCACCTCGACTCCGTCCCTCGAGGAATGTCTCGATGACCATCAGCCCACCAGAACGTGGGGAAAAGGCGAAGGCCATGGTCGACCGGAACCCAGTTCCGGCCACCTTCGAACTGTTCGGCAAGCCCGGCCATTTCGATCGCAGCCTTGCCAAAGGTCCCAAAACCACCACCTGGGTTTGGAACCTCCACGCCAATGCTCACGACTTCGATAGCCACACGAGTGACCTCGAAGAGGTCTCTCGCAAGATCTTTTCTGCTCACTTCGGCCATTTGGCCGTCATTTTCATCTGGCTGAGCGGCGCCTTCTTCCATGGAGCCCGCTTTTCCAACTACACCGGTTGGTTGACCGATCCCCTGCACGTCAAGCCTTCGGCGCAGGTGGTCTGGCCCATTTTCGGCCAGGAAATCCTCAATGGCGATATGGGTGCCGGCTTCCACGGCATTCAGATCACCTCCGGCGTCTTCCACGTGTGGAGGGCCTGGGGCATCACCAACGAAACCCAGCTGCTCTCCCTGGCCATCGGGGCCCTGGTGATGGCTGGGCTGATGCTCAATGCCGGTGTCTTCCACTACCACAAGGCAGCTCCCAAGCTGGAATGGTTCCAGAACGTTGAGTCGATGCTCAACCACCATCTGGCTGGCCTGCTTGGTTTGGGCTCCCTCTCTTGGACAGGCCACCTCCTGCACGTGTCCCTGCCCACCAATGCGCTGATGGAAGCCATCGACGCCGGCCAGCCGCTGGTGCTCAATGGCAAAACCATCGCCACCTACGGGGACATCCCCCTGCCCCATGAATTCCTGAATCAGGATTTGATCGCCCAGATATTCCCCGGTTTCGGGGCGGGCATTTCAGCCTTTTTCTCAGGAAACTGGGCCGCTTACAGCGATTTCCTCACCTTCAAGGGTGGGCTCAATCCTGTGACCGGCAGCCTCTGGATGACCGACATCGCCCATCACCACCTGGCGATTGCGGTGCTGTTCATCGTTGCCGGTCATATGTACCGGACCAACTGGGGCATCGGCCACAGCATCAAGGAAATCCTTGAGGGCCAGAAGGGTGATCCCCTGCTGTTCCCCGCCCCCAAGGGTCATGACGGCCTCTTCGAGTTCATGACCACCAGCTGGCACGCCCAGCTGGCCGTGAACCTGGCGCTGCTTGGCTCCCTGACGATCATCGTGGCGCATCACATGTATGCGATGCCCCCCTATCCCTACATCGGGATTGACTACCCCACCCAGCTGTCGATCTTCACCCATCACACCTGGATTGGCGGTTTCTTGATCGTTGGTGCCGGCGCCCACGCAGCCATCGCCATGATTCGCGATTACGACCCAGCCAAGCACGTGGATAACGTGCTCGACCGGGTGCTCAAGGCGCGCGATGCCCTGATCAGTCACCTCAACTGGGTGTGCATTTGGCTGGGCTTCCACAGCTTCGGCCTCTACATCCACAACGACACCATGCGTGCCCTGGGCCGTCCCCAGGACATGTTCAGCGACTCCGCCATTGCCCTGAAGCCCGTCTTCGCGCAGTGGGTTCAGGGGCTGCACGCTGCCGCCGCTGGCACCACCGCACCCAATGCTCTGGCAGGGGTCAGTGAGGTGTTCAACGGCGCCGTAGTTGCCGTGGGAGGCAAGGTGGCCGCCGGTCCGATTCCCCTGGGAACGGCCGACTTCATGGTCCACCACATCCATGCCTTCACGATCCACGTCACCGTGCTGATCCTGCTGAAGGGTGTGTTGTATGCGCGTAGCTCCCGCCTCGTCCCCGACAAGGCGAATCTGGGCTTCCGCTTCCCCTGCGACGGCCCTGGCCGTGGCGGCACCTGCCAGGTGTCGGCTTGGGACCATGTGTTCCTCGGCCTGTTCTGGATGTACAACTCCCTGTCGATCGTCATTTTCCACTTCTCCTGGAAGATGCAGAGCGACGTATGGGGCACCGTCAATGCTGACGGCAGCGTCCAGCACATCACCAACGGCAACTTTGCCCAGAGCGCCATCACCATCAACGGCTGGTTGCGCGACTTCCTCTGGGCCCAGGCAGCTCAGGTGATCAACAGTTACGGCTCCAGTTCCAGTGCCTATGGCCTGATGTTCCTGGGTGCCCACTTCATCTGGGCCTTCAGCCTGATGTTCCTGTTCAGTGGCCGCGGCTATTGGCAGGAGCTGATTGAGTCCATCGTTTGGGCTCACAACAAGCTGAGGGTTGCTCCGGCGATCCAGCCGCGGGCTCTCTCGATCACCCAGGGTCGTGCTGTAGGTGTCGCCCACTATCTGTTGGGCGGTATCGCAACAACCTGGGCATTCTTCCTGGCCCGCATCGTCGCGGTCGGCTGACCTTTACTGACCTCTCCCAATGGCAACGAAATTTCCTTCGTTCAGCCAGGGTCTGGCGCAGGACCCGACAACCCGCCGTATTTGGTACGGCATCGCCACGGCTCACGATTTCGAGAGCCACGACGGCATGACCGAGGAGCGGCTTTACCAAAAGCTGTTCTCCACCCACTTCGGTCATCTGGCCATCATTGGCCTCTGGGTTTCGGGCAACCTGTTCCATATCGCCTGGCAGGGCAACTTTGAGCAGTGGGTCGCCGATCCGCTGCACATCCGTCCCATCGCGCATGCGATCTGGGATCCCCACTTCGGCCAGGGCGCCATTGCCGCCTTCACCCAGGCGGGCGCCTCCTCTCCGGTGAACATTGCCTATTCCGGTCTGTACCACTGGTGGTACACGATCGGCATGCGCACCAATGCCGAGTTGTATCAGGGTTCCATCTTCATGATGATCCTGTCGGCCTGGGCCCTGTTTGCCGGTTGGCTCCACCTCCAGCCCAAGTTCAGGCCTTCTTTGGCCTGGTTCAAGAACGCTGAATCCCGGCTCAACCACCACCTGGCTGTGCTGTTTGGCTTCAGCTCGATCGCCTGGACCGGTCACCTGGTTCACGTTGCCATTCCCGAGGCCCGCGGTCAGCACGTCGGTTGGGACAACTTCCTCTCGGTGCTGCCCCATCCAGCTGGCCTGGCTCCTTTCTTCACCGGCAACTGGGGCGTCTATGCCCAGAATCCCGACACCGTTTATCAGCAGTTCGGAGCGGCTGAAGGCTCTGGCACGGCGATCCTCACCTTCCTCGGTGGCTTCCACCCCCAATCTGAAGCCCTCTGGCTCACGGACATCGCCCATCACCACCTGGCGATTGGCTGTCTGTTCGTGATTGCCGGTCACATGTACCGCACCAACTTCGGGATCGGTCACTCGATCCGGGAGATTCTCGAGGCCCACAATCCGCCCAAGGGAACTCCCTTTGGTGGCGCCCTGGGAGCCGGTCACAAGGGTCTCTACGACACCATCAACAACTCCCTGCACTTCCAGCTCGGTCTGGCCTTGGCAGCGTTGGGTGTGGTCACCAGTCTGGTGGCACAGCATATGTATGCCATGCCGTCCTACGCGTTCATCGCCAAGGACTACACCACCCAGGCTGCCCTTTATACCCACCACCAGTACATCGCCATCTTCCTGATGTGCGGTGCTTTCGCCCACGGTGCGATCTTCTTCATCCGGGATTACGACCCTGAAGCCAACAAGGACAACGTGTTGGCACGGATGCTTGAGCACAAGGAAGCCATCATCAGTCACCTGAGTTGGGTATCCCTGTTCCTCGGTTTCCACACCCTTGGTCTCTACGTCCACAACGATGTGGTTGTGGCCTTCGGTACTCCTGAGAAGCAGATCTTGGTGGAACCCGTCTTTGCCCAGTTCGTCCAAGCCGCTTCCGGCAAGGCGATGTACGGCATGGATGTGTTGCTATCTAATTCCGCATCCGCAGCTAGCACCGCCAGTGCGGTTTATCTGCCCGGTTGGATCGATGCCATCAATGGTGGTAACGACCTGTTCCTGCAGATTGGCCCTGGTGACTTCTTGGTTCACCACGCCATCGCTCTGGGTCTGCACACCACCACCTTGATCTTGGTCAAGGGTGCCCTAGACGCCCGGGGTTCCAAGCTGATGCCCGATAAAAAGGACTTTGGCTACGCCTTCCCCTGCGACGGCCCCGGCCGTGGCGGCACCTGTGATATCTCTGCCTGGGATTCCTTCTATCTGTCGGTTTTCTGGGCCCTGAACACGGTGGGTTGGGTGACCTTTTACTGGCACTGGAAGCACCTTGCCATTTGGCAGGGCAACGTGGCCCAGTTCAACGAATCCAGCACCTATCTGATGGGCTGGTTCCGTGATTATCTGTGGCTCAACTCCTCCCAGTTGATCAATGGTTACAACCCCTTTGGCAGCAACAACCTGGCCGTTTGGTCCTGGATGTTCCTGTTTGGTCACCTGGTGTGGGCTACGGGCTTCATGTTCCTGATCTCCTGGAGGGGTTACTGGCAGGAGCTGATCGAAACCATCGTCTGGGCCCATCAACGCACCCCGCTCGCCAATCTGGTGGGCTGGCGCGATAAGCCCGTCGCTCTTTCGATCGTTCAGGCCCGTGTGGTGGGTCTGGCCCACTTCACGATCGGTTATATCCTCACCTACGCGGCATTCCTGATCGCATCTACCTCGGGCAAGTTCGGCTAGCCGCCTAGCCCCTGGGCTGCTTGAGGGACGACGACCCCACCCCGGCCCATGCCGGGGTTTTTTTATGGCGCTGCTGCTGCGGCGTAGTTCTCCCGCACGTAGGCCAGCTCCTCACAGCGCAGTTCGTTGCCATCGGTCTGGGCCCTTTCACCATGGAGGCAGGCCACCGTGGCCCTATGGCCGTCGATCCAGCCCTTTTGGCCCGCTTCCCTTTTCTCACTCTTGAGCAGCGCTGCTTGGCGGAGCGCTGCTAGCTGCTGTTGCTCTGCCAGTTGCTTTGCGAGTTGCTCCTGGGTTGGTTTGATCGATTCCTGGCTGGGTTTATTCGAGCGGCAGGAAACCAGCAGGCCGCTACAGGCGCCAATGGCTATGGCCAGCAGAGTGCCAATCAGGGGCTTGAATCGGGCACACATGCAACAGGGCTCGCTCTGGATCTATTGCTATCTTCCCGTGGCTGATCGCCATTAAAAAAGCCCCGCCGAAGCGGGGCTGGTTGGAGAGGGGCCTTGGGCTCAGCCCACGCTCCAAACTCCACCGGCGATATTGACCAGTGGGGCCACGATGGCCGTGCCGGCCAGGAACCAGGCGAAGGCGGCGCCGCCGCAGCCGCCTAGCCAGAAACCACTGGCAAACTCAGCCCAGCCCGCTTTGGTGAACAGGTCGGCGGGTGGATTGTCGATCGTGGCATCCGCAGGCTGGATGTTGGGGCCGTTGCCAGCAGTGCCGTAGATCGAAAGGCAGATTGTCAGGATCGAAACCAGGCCGATGCTGGCCAGTAGCCCAGCGGTGCTGGCGTATTCGGTGAGCCGGAGCGGACCACAGATTGCAAACGGTCCATATAGGAAGAAGCCATGGGCCATGCCCACTTCCAGCCCGCGGCGGTTTGGCGACAGGGAGGGCCGGTAGGCCGGCAGGGCGTTCAGAAACGCCCGCGAGAAGTAGCTGCTGTTGACAGGGGTTGCCAGATTGCCGACGCAGGGGTCGGCCACGGGAGTCACGGTCATGGTGGCGGGTAGGGAAGCGGTGATGGAAGGCGATGGAGTCGCTTGAGGCGCGTCAGTCGCGGGCTTCGATCACGTTGAACAGCAGGGCCATGGCCACGGCTGGGCCGAGGATCCCAACAAGCGGAACAAGCACCGATGGCAGCCAGGCGGCAGCGAATTCTCCAGTCATGGTGCGGACCATAAGCAACCTTGAGCACTGTAGGGATCTGCCCTAAGCCTGCTTTGGCCCACTTGCGCGGGCGACATAAAAGTTCAATCCATGCCGGCGTCGCCCGTGCCCCGCAGGGTGGCGCGCACCCGATAGATCGGTCGTCCCTGACTCTCGTGGTATGTGCGCATCTGCAGCTCGGCCAGCAGGCCGAAGCAGAAGAGCTGCACTCCGGTAAGGAAACTGAGCAGGGCCATCAGCAGTAGGGGACGATCTCCGATGTCGGCCCCCAGCAGCAGCTTTTCGCCCACCAGCCAGAGCCCGATCACCACACCCAGGCCCATGGCGGCAAGCCCTCCGAAGCCGAACACATGCATCGGTCTGGTCAGGAAGCGCTTCATGAACCACACCGTCAGCAGGTCCATCAACACTCGGAAGGTGCGATCCAGTCCGTATTTGCTTTTCCCATAGAGCCGGGGGTGGTGGCTTACTTTCACCTCACTGATCCGGGCCCCTTCGATAAAGGCCAGGGCGGGCAGGAAACGGTGCAGTTCGCCGTAGAGGTTGAGGTCACTCACCACCTCCCGTCGATAGGCCTTGAGGGAGCAGCCGTAGTCGTGCAGCTGCACACCGGTCACCTGGGCGATCAGGCGGTTGGCGATCAGGCTTGGCAGCAGACGTTTGATGGCGCCGTCCTGGCGCTGGTGGCGCCAGCCACTCACCAGGTCGAAGCCCTGGTTGAGTTCTTTGAGCAGTAGGGGGATGTCGGCTGGATCATTTTGGAGATCACCATCGAGGGTGACGATCACGGCCCCGCTGCTGGCGTCAAAGCCTGCGGCCATGGCGGCTGTCTGGCCGTAGTTGCGGCGCAGCAGCACCGCTACGAGCTCGGGAACCTGGGCCGCGAGCCCGCTGAGCAGGTTTGGGGTGTTGTCCTTGGAGCCGTCGTCGACAAGCACCAGTTCGAAATCCAGGCCGAGCGGTCGCAATACCGCCAGGATCTGCTCGGCCAGCTGGTTCAGGCTCTCCTCCTCGTTGTAGAGGGGGACCACCACGGAAAGCTCCGGGGGCCCTTGCCGTGGCTGGGTCATTTGCTGCCGTGTCCTGGCGGCGACCCTAGGCGGCCATTGGGCCGCCGCCATGGCTGTGCATCACCCGCCCGGCTCCGCGCAGCTCCCCCAGATAGTGGCGCGCCACCGGGTGGGGGTTGTGGGGAGAGATGGTGTCGATGCCGATCCCGTTGCGGCCGTGGGCCTGGCCAGAACTGTGCAGATACGCGCCCCCGCCCAGGTGTAGGCCCACGTGGCTGCAGCGCTGGGGGCTGCCAAAAAAGATCAGATCACCAGGCATCAGCAGCTGGCTCTGGCCAGGTTGCACTCCTACGGGTTGGCAGAATCGCTCCTGCAGGTAGGCGTCACGGGGGATCCAGATCCCTGCGCTGGCATAGGCGCGCTGCACCAGGCCGGAGCAGTCGTAGTCGGGCCCCAGGCTGCCACCCCAGAGGTAGCGATTGGGCTGGAGCTGGGCGCTGCTGGCGAAGGCTAAAACCCTTTCCAGTCTCTGCAGAATGGCGCAGCGGTGCAGGCCTCGCCCTGGTTGCCGCTGGCCCGCCAGGGCATGCCCCAGCAGGGCGCTGCTGCCAATCCAGCCGGGGTAGCCGTCCTCAAGCAGGCGCACCCGCAGCCGCTGGCCAGGGCCCCCTGCTGCGGTGGGGGCAAGGATCTGCAGCTGGCGGCCCTCCCAGGCCTGGGTGGCCAGCCCCGCACCTGTCGGCTGGCTGTAGAGGTTCAGCGGGGCGGTGAGGCGCCAGATGGTGCCGGGCTTGAGCCATTCGGGCGCTGCTGGGGTGCCGCTGGCCAGGTGCATCGGGTTGGAGCTCGCTGATGGGGCCACCCCTAATCTCGCAACAACATGGACCGGCGCTCATGGCGTTCTACAGCCCCGATCCGGCGATGGGCCAGATCCTGGCCGATCTGGTGAGGGCCCTGGAGCTCGATGGCCGCTCGGGCTTGGCCTCGCAGCTCTCGATCACCTGGCTGCGTTACGACCAGCCGTTGATCGGCCGGGCAGCCGAGCTGGCCCCGCAGCAGTTCTGGGCCCTGCCGGTGCAGGGTGCCAGCTGGGCCGGAGACTGCCTGCGCTACCCCGCCAGTGTGGTGAAGCTGGTCTATCTGATCGCGGCGGAGGCCTGGCGGCAGGCCGATCTGCTGGCAGACACCCCCGAGCTGCGGCTGGCCCTGGGCGACATGATCAGGGATTCCAGTAACGACGCCACCGCCTTGGTGCTGGACCTGCTCACCGGCACCACCAGTGGTCCATCCCTGCCCCCGCGGCGCATGGCCCAGTGGGTGGAGCAGCGTCAACTGGTGAATTGCTGGCTGGCCGAGCTCGACTGGCTGGAATTGCAGGGCTGTAACGCTTGCCAGAAAACCTGGGGGGATGGCCCCTACGGCCGGGAGCGGGATTTCTATGGCTCCGAACTGGAGAACCGCAATCGCCTCAGCACCGATGCGGTGGCCCGCTTGCTGCAGGCTGTGATGGCCTCGGCGCTGCTCTCGCCGCCGGCCTGTGCCCGGATGCGCGCCCTGCTGGCTCGCAGCCTGGATCCGGCCCTGCGGGCTGCCGATCCGGAGAATCAGGTGGATGGATTCGTCGGCGCCGGACTCCCCCCGGGCTCAAGCCTGTGGAGCAAGGCTGGTTGGATGAGTTTGGCCAGGCACGATGCGGCCTACGTGGAGCTGGAGAACTGCCCTCCCATGCTGCTTGTAGTGTTTAGTGAGGGCCGTGATTGCGCCGCAGATGAACGCCTGCTGCCTGAAATTGCCGCCCAGCTGGTCAGGGCAAGTAGGCGATAGCTGACGATGCTGATAGACTAATAGTGAAATTTTGCTTTTAAAGTGCGGCCGATATGAACATCAACCAACTGGCGCCATCTGATGCAAAGCGTTTCCAGTCGGCCCACTCCCTTCACTTCCAGGGTGCGGGCAACAGTATTTTGATTCAGCTCTGTGGCGTTGTTGTCGTTGATTACGAAGCCAAGGGGTCGATGGCAGGCAGCCGTGGCTGGGCCAATGAAACGCTCAGCCTGAGTCTGGCCCTGCCTGCGGTGCCTGGTCAAAGTCAGTCGTTCTTGGTGGAGCAGTCCACCCCCCTGATCACCATCAATGGTGTGGGCGGGATTTCAACGGTGGGCTGGAGCGTGAACTCCTGTACGGGTCCCGTCAACACTCTTTGCAATGGGAGCTACGGCCTGGAGGCCGTTCTAGGTGTCTATACCTCTGGTGAAGTTCTCCACACGATTGGCTACATGGTTTCCCTGGTCGGCCACTTTCAGGCTTAGGGCCAGCCCCGGCTACAGCCAGCCCCCATGGCTGCTGTAGCCGGGGGCCGGGAGGGCTGAATCCCTGGGGATTCGATTTCTGGATTCGATTTCAGGATTCGATTTCAACGGAGAGGGAGTCCTTCGTTGTGACTCTCAGAGCGAAGTGGTGACACGGGAAGAGACGACTCTTCCCTTTGGTGGAGGCGGATTCCAACACCATTTCCAACACCACTTAGAACATGCAAATCCAGGGCGCCGATAGCAGGCAAATAGCACCCTTTAACTTCTTGCAATCGCCCCAAGTTCGTGATATAATAGTGTCAAGGATTAAGGTCAAAGCAAGATGCTTTGGTTTCTGGTCTGATTATAAATTATACGGAGCATACACGATGAAAGACGAGTTCATGTTAATTGACTTAAAGGAGGTCATACGCGTCACAAGATTATCAAAATCAACTGTCTACAGGCGCATGAATGAGGGATGTTTTCCAAAGCATCTGAACCTTGGAGGCAACTGCCGACGGTGGTTGGCAAAAGATATACAGAAATGGATTATTTCATTGGGTTCTTGAAGACAGGAGGATATTATTATGGCATTAACACAAAAAGAAATAGTATTGCTAACCGCCTCT